>DASVAI010000299.1:0-3585 GCA_036376445.1 Acidobacteriaceae bacterium | reverse complement strand
AGCCCCGGTGTTACGCCATTCCGTTGCAAAACGCTTCGCGGTCCCTATGAGCAGGGTAAATCATCTGGCCGGTCTGGCCTACCAGCCGGTCATCTGGTGTGCAAATACAGAGGCGCTGCCGTTCAGGGCAGCGCCTCGTTTCAATGCGATAGGGAATCAGCCCGCCTTTTCGAGCAGGTGCTCGGCAAAGTCGCGTTTCGCCACCATCTCCGCTGTGATGTCCAGCTCCTTGATCTGCTTCTTGCTCGGCAGGTGATACATCAGATCCAGCATCAGCTCTTCGAGGATCATGCGCAGTCCGCGCGCGCCTACCTTGCGGTGCAGCGCCTCGCGAGCGACTGCGATGCTCGCATCGCCGGTAAAGTTCAGCTTCACGCCCTCGTAGTCAAAGAGCTTCTGATACTGCTTCAGGATGGCATTGCGCGGCTTGGTCAGGATTTCGACCAGCGCGGCCTCGTCCAACTCGTCGAGGATTCCGATCACAGGCAGCCGGCCGACGAACTCCGGAATCAGCCCGAACTTGATCAGGTCCTGCGGCTCCGCCTGGCGAAGCAACTCGGTATCGCGCTGCGCAGCGCTTGCGCTTTCCGCCTTCGCCTGCTTCTCGGTCAGCGCCTTGAAGCCCAGTGCCTTTTTGCCCACGCGCCTGCCCACCACCCGCTCCAGCCCGACGAATGCGCCGCCGCAGATGAAGAGAATGTTCGTGGTATCCACCGGCGTGAACTCCTGGTGCGGGTGCTTGCGGCCGCCCTGCGGAGGCACATTCGCAACCGTGCCTTCGAGAATCTTCAAGAGCGCCTGCTGCACGCCCTCGCCCGAGACATCGCGCGTGATCGACGGATTCTCGTCCTTGCGGCCGATCTTGTCGATCTCGTCGATGTAGATGATTCCCGTTTGCGTGCGCGCCACATCGCCGTCTGCCGCCTGCAGCAGCTTCAGGATGATGTTCTCGACGTCCTCGCCCACGTATCCGGCTTCGGTCAGCGTGGTTGCATCCACAATGGCGAAGGGTACATCCAGCATCTTGGCCAGGGTGTGCGCCAGCAGCGTCTTGCCGCTGCCCGTCGGCCCCACCAGCAGGATGTTCGACTTCGAGAGCTCCACATCGTTGCCGCGTGTCCGGTTCATCTGCACGCGCTTGTAGTGGTTGTAGACGGCGACCGCTAGCTTCTTCTTCGTGGTCTCCTGCCCGATCACATATTCGTCCAGGAACGCCTTCACCTCCTGCGGCTTGGGCAAATGCGCAGGGGCCGAACCGGGCTGCGCCTCGGTCCGGTCATCGTCCAGGATGGAGTTGCACACCGCGACGCACTCGTCGCAGATGTACGCACGCGGATAGTCGCTGGGGGAAGAGATCAGTTTGGCTACGGCGTCCTGCGACTTATGGCAGAACGAACAGCGGAGTGTCTCGTCGGAACCCGTGCGCGTCTTCATGGAATCTGCTCCTTCTCGCCGAGGTCCTTGTCGCCCGCCATCTTATGTGCGCGGACGATCGATGATCTCGTCGATGATGCCGTATTCCTTCGCCTGTGGGGAGTTCATAATGAAATCCCGCTCAACGTCCCGCTCAATACGCTCGAGCGCTTGACCGGTATGCTTCGACATCAGGTTATTTGTGATCTCGCGAATCCTGAGAATCTCGCGAGCGTGAATATCAATATCGGTTGCCTGGCCGGAAAGCCCGCCCATCGACGGCTGGTGAATCAGAATGCGGGAGTTGGGCAGCGCAAAACGCTTGCCCCCGGTGCCGGACATCAATAGAAATGCTCCCATCGATGCCGCCTGACCAATGCAGTAGGTCACCACGTCGTTCTTGATGAACTGCATCGTGTCATAGATCGCCAGCCCCGCCGTGATCGAGCCGCCCGGGGAGTTGATGTAAAGCTGAATGTCCTTTTCCGGGTCCTCGCCGGAAAGAAACAGCATCTGTGCAATGACTAGATTCGCAATCTGATCGTCGATCGGCGTTCCCAGAAAAATGATGTTGTCGCGGAGCAGACGGCTGTAAATGTCGTAGGCGCGTTCGCCCCGGCTCGTCTGTTCGATCACCATCGGTACAAGTGCCATGCTCTTCTGTGTGCTCCTCGGCCCCCGGCGCTTGCTCCGGCTGCCTGGTTCTGCTGCCTTCCCAGTCAACTACAACTAAAGTCGCTCGTACAGAAGCTTCGCGGTCTTGTCGCGTCGAATTTGTTCCCGGATTCTAGCGATCGACCCATCCTGCGTCAATCGCACCCTTAGGGCATCCAGCGGCTCACGTAACTGCAAAGAGAGCAACTCCAGCTCCTGCTCCACTTCCTGCTCGGAAACCCCGATATGCTCCGCGTCCGCGATGCGGTCTAGGATCAGCAGAGACTTCACCTCGCCGGTCGCCGAGTCGCGCTGCGCCGCGCGCAGCCGCGCAAAGTCCAGCCGCTTCATGTCCTCTTCGCGCATGCCCTGCGCGGCCAGCGCGCGCAAACCGCGATCCAGCCGCGCATCCACCTGCTGTTGGACCAGCGACTCGGGAACTGGGAACTGGAAGCGCTCGCTCAACGCCGTCAGCAGGCGATCGCGCGTTTCGCTCTCCGTGCGGCGGTCTTTCTCTGCCTGCAGGTTCTCGCGGAACTTCGTGGTGAAGTCCTCGTAGCCTGAGTAATCTCCGAGCTCTTTCGCGAAGTCGTCGTTTAACTCCGGCTGCACCTTTCGCTTGATGCCCTTCACCGTAACGTTGTACGCGACGTTCTTGCCTGCCAGCCGCTTCTCGCCAAAGTCTTCCGGATAGCTCGTCTCGAACTTCAGCTCCTGCCCCACCTTTGCGCCGCGCAGCGCATCGCTGAAGGCGGTCAGCGTGTTCGAGCCGCCAATTTCCAGAATCACATCCTCGCCGCTCAGCGGCGCCGTCTGCTTCTCCGCTTCGCCCTCGCCGGCCTGCTGCACCGTGCCCGAGAAGGTGATCTGCGCCCAGTCGCCATCGGTCAGGGCGCGGTCTTCTTCCACCGGCTCCATCGTGGAGCGCGAATCGCGCACCCGTTCGACCTCGGTCGCGAACTCCTCGTCCGTGAACTGCGCGGTCGGCTTCTCTACCTTCACGTCCTGGTAGCCCTCCACCGAGAACTCCGGCATCACCTCGAAGCTCGCCTTAAACCACCGCGGCTGGTCGTCCTCCATCTTCATATCGACGACCTGCGGCTGCGATACCAGCCGGTAGTTGCCCGCGGCAATCGCCTGCTGGAAGTGCTGCGGCATCACTGCTTCCAGCACCTCCTGCCGGATGCGCTCCGAGAAGCGCGAGCGGATCAACGACTCCGGAACCTTGCCGGAGCGGAACCCGGGCAGACGCGCCTGCTTCTGGTAGCGCTTCACCGTGGAGCGCATTGCCTTGGAAACTTCGTCGGCCGGAATCGTGACTTCGACCGAGCGGGTGACCTCGGGATTGAAAACAGGTCCGTGCTGGTGCGAGTGATTGTGGCCGGCGTGCTCCTCGGAATGCTGCTCCGTGCCTGCCGGTGTCGTCTCGGGAGTGTGGGTCTCGACTGTTTCTGTGCTCAAAGTAGTGCCTGAATGTGCCTTCCGTGAATGTCTGCGCCTGCAAATCTGATGGGACGG
>DASVAI010000292.1:0-8973 GCA_036376445.1 Acidobacteriaceae bacterium | reverse complement strand
TTCAATATTCCCAAGGAAGGCTTTGGCTTCGCAAACAACCCTCACGTCTTCCTTGTCGCACCGCCGATCGAAAAGGCCACCATCCCGGTGACCTGTCCGGAGACAACAACAGACATCCACCTCATCTACAAGTAGGCCAGGGCTACTCCACCTTGCTTACCGGCACCCCACCCGCCGGCGCCTTCAATCCCAGCGCCTCGATATACCCCGCATTCACCCGGCACTTCGCCAGCTTTACATTCTCCAGCAACTGCTTCAGCGCCGCCGCCGAATCCTCCAATGATGGCCGCAGCGCAAGCTGCTTCTCTGTCCCGCCCACGCCATGCCGTTCCGTCGGATACTTCACGATCGCGTCCCAGTGCTCCGGCTTGGGAAACGCGACAAACGAAGATTTCGCCTCCATCTTCTTGTACGGCCAGAAGCACCAGCCGATATGGTTCTTCTCGAGCAACGTGCGAAAACCGCGCACCCAAGCATCGTCGTTTTCACCGGACTCACCCAGCCAGATCGGCACGTGATACTGGTCACGGAATTTGGTGTATTGCGAAATGTCGCCCGCCACATCTTCCTCTTTCCATGGCTGGCCGAACCGGTATAGGTGAAGCTGGTACATCACGTTCTTGTCGAACGGCGGCCCGAAAATGTGAAAGTTCGTGTCCCACTGCGCCCCGCCCAGGATCAGCACATGATGCGTGTCCACTTCGCGGATCGCGGTCGCGACTCGATTGTACAGCGGCTCGAGCGCGCTATTGTACTTCTGCAACTGCGGAAAGTGCGGAATCGGTTCGTTCAGCAGGTCATAGCCCAGCACCGTCGGATCATTGCTGTAATGCTCGGCGATCCGCTTCCAGATTGCGATCAGCTCCGTCTGGCACTCCGGCGAGTCATACAGCCACGGATATCCATAACTGTCATCGATGTTCGTTCCCGTCTGTCCGCACGGCGCCTGGTGCATGTCAATGATCACGTACAGGCCATCCGCCTTCGCCCACTCCACCACGCGGTCCAGCAGCCGGAAGCCTTCGTCATTTCCCGGAGTAAAGAACTTGTAGTGAATCGGCACCCGCACCGAGTTGATTCCGGTTGACTTCAGAAAGTCAATATCCGCCTTCGTGATGTAGTTCTCGCGCCACTCGCGCCAGAACTGCGCCGCCTGCTCCGGCCCGATCAGCTCGTCAAAATACTCCTCGATCTCTCGCGGCGAGGTTGGCCCGTTATCGCCGAACAGGAACATATATCCTTCCGGCTCGAGCCAGTTGCCCAGGTTTGTGCCGCGCAGCATCAGCGGATGCCCGCTTTCGTCCACCAGCTCACCGCCCTGCGTGTGAACGAATCCGCTATTGCCGGGCTGAGCATGAAGCGGCATAAACACCAGCATGGCAACTGCGAAAATCAGAAATAAACGGCTCACAGCAGCCCTCCAGTCGTGCGGCGTAATTCTAAAACAAACGATAGTCTGCACGGCTGGCCAGGGTGGTTCGGGTGCCCCATTGAACGCGAAGCGAGGGGTGGGCGCGTTCAGAAACACTGACGTCTTCACCGAATCCGGTACACAGTCCCGCATGAATGCTCTAACATCACCCTCACGCATTCAGACCAGCCGCGGAGACCCATGGCGCGTAAAAAGCAACAGAAGCTGCATGGTGAGAAACCAGCCAGCCTCAAAACGCTGGCAGACCACCTCGGGCTCAGTCCGGCCACCATCTCCGTCGTCCTCAACGATGTCCCCGGCCGCTCCATCCCCCAGGCCACGCGCGATCGCATCAAGGCCGCCGCGCAGCAGCTCAACTACCAGCCGAGTCTCCTCGCGCGTTCGCTCCGCAATCGCCGCACCCATACCATCGGCATTCTCGTTCCCGAACTCGGCGAGGGCTACCACACCCAGGTGCTCAGCGGCGTCGGCGATCAGCTCGTGCAGGAAGGCTACTTCTACTTCACCGCTCACCACCGCCATAAACCCGAACTGGTCGAGCAATACGCGCGCCTTCTCGTCGGCCGCGGCGCGGAAGGCCTCATCCTCGTCGACACGGCCTTCCAGCACAACTTCCCCGTGCCCGCCGTTGCGGTCGCCGCGCACCGCCACATCGAAGGCGTCACCAACGTCATCCTCGATCAGACCAAGGCCGCGGAGCTCGCGCTCGGCCACCTCTACCAGCTCGGTCATCGCTCCATCGCCTTCATGCGCGGTCAGCCTTTCAGCTCCGACTCCGAAGATCGCTGGCGCAGCATCGAAGCCGCCGCAAAAAAACTCGGCCTCAAGATCGACCGCTCGCTCGTCATCCAGCTCGATCGCGACCTCACGTCGCCCGAACTCGGCTATCCCGTCGTCGAGCAGCTCCTCGCTTCCGGCAAGCGATTCAGCGCACTCTTCTCCTTCAACGACGTCGCTGCCATCGGCGCCATACGCGCGCTCCGCGATGCCAAACTTCGCGTGCCCGAGGACGTCTCCGTGATGGGTTTCGATGACATTCGCGCGGCTGCGTTCATCACCCCCAGCCTCACCACCATCCGGCAGCCGCTTGAGGACATGGGCCGCATGGCCGCCCGCATCGTCCTCAGCCGCATCCGCAATCAACAGGAGTATGGTGATCAGGTAGCAGTGGAGCCCGCCCTCATGGCGCGCGAATCCACCCGCGAACCATCGTGCCCACCCGCCTGACCCCAACCCGCTCCAGGATTCGTTACGCCCTCGGCCCACTCCTTGGCATCCAGGCCATGGAAGTTGTCACCGGCATCGGTCTCACGCTGCTTGGCAGCAGCCTGCCGGCGCTCGCCGCCCGCTGGAATCTTAACGACGCCCGCTCCGGCCGCCTCCTGCTGGCCGTCTTCGCCGGCTCCGCCATCGGCGCCATGCTCGTGCGCGCGCCTTTCAATCGCAACCTGGCCGCCGGCATGGCCATGATCGCCATCAGCATGGCCGCTCTCGCGCTTGGCCAGGGGCATCTCCTCTGGTTCTGGTTTCTTCTCTTCGGTACCGGCCTCGGCCTCGCCATGACAGCCAACAGCGTGCTCACCGGTGACCGCTACCGCGAGCGCCGAGCCGCCATGCTTACCCTGCTCAACTTCTCCTGGAGCGCCGGCGCAGCCATCTCGCCCTTTACGGTCGAGTTCGTCCTCCGCCACAGTGGCACCACCGGCATCTTCTGGTTCATGGCCACCGCCGGGGCCCTCAGCGCTCTCCTCGCCTTCTTCATGCGCGAGCCCGCACGCAGCCCCAATCCACCTGCTCAAGACATTCCCGAGCAATACCCGCAGGTGCAAAGCTCACGCTCGGTCGTCGCCTTCTTCGGCATCTTCGGCCTGCTCTACTGCGGTACAGAGGCTGCGCTCGGCGGCTGGGTCCTCACGTATGTCCATCGCATGGATTTCCATACCTCCATCGCTCCGCAGCTCGCCGCCTCCTGCTTCTGGCTTTCGCTTCTCATCGGCCGCGCCATCGCACCTGCGGTGCTGTTGCGCGTGCGCGAAGAAGCGCTCCTCGCCGTCGCTCTCGGCGCAGCCTTCATCGGCGTCGCCTCGCTGCTCACGCTGCATTCGCTGCCCGTTGTCATGCTTTCCGCCGCGCTCGCCGGCTTCAGCATGGCCCCCGTCTTTCCTGTCGTCGTCGCCATCTTTATGGCCCTCACGTCGGACGCGGCTCAAACCCGCTGGATGTTCGCCGTCTCCGGAGTCGGCAGCGCATCTCTACCCTGGGCAACCGGCCAGCTTTCCGGACGCACCGGCTCGCTCCATACCGGCCTCTTCGTTCCGCTCATTGCTCTCGGCGTCATGCTCGTCATGATGCGCTGGCCCGGCGGTGGCACAGACCTCTTCCGCACCCTATTCCGGCGGTCCGCCGTGGATGAGTCCATCGCCTCGCGCGAGCGCGGCGTGCTGCCCACGCTCTAGTCGCATCGTAGGAAGTGTTGACAGGAGGAAATGCATGGCGCGTCTCAACGGCCGCATCGCAGTCGTCACTGGAGCCAGCTCCGGCATAGGGCAGGGAATCGCCATCCGCTTCGCGCAGGAATGCGCGCGCGTCGTCATCGACTACGCCGGTCACCCCGAAGGCGCGGACCAGACCCTCGACAGCATCAAGAAGGCCGGCGGCCAGGCTGTCATCTGTCAGGCGGACGTGACGAAGATGGACGATATCCGCAAGCTCATCGATACGGCATGGAACACCTGGGGCGGCTGCGACACCCTCGTCAACAACGCCGGAATCGACAAGGAAGCCAATTTCTGGGAGGTCACCGAAGCCGACTACGACAAGGTCCTCGACGTGAACCTCAAAGGCCCATTCTTCCTCACGCAATACTTCGTGCAGAAGCTGCTCGCTGCCAAGAAGCCCGGACGCATCATCAATATCTCTTCCGTCCACGAGGACATGGCATTTCCTCACTTCGCCACTTACTGCACCGCGAAAGGCGGTATGCGTATGCTCATGCGCAATCTTGCCGTGGAGTTGGGACCGAAGAACATCGCCATCAACAACATCGCGCCCGGCGCCATCCTCACGCCGCTGAACAGGAAGCTCGAGGAGAACAAACAGCTGCTCGATGCGCTGCTCAAGAACATCCCGCTCGGCCGCATCGGCACCGTGGACGATTGCGCCGCGCTCGCCGCCTTCCTCGCCTCCGATGAAGCCTCCTACATCACCGGCTCGACCTATGTGATCGACGGCGGACTGATGGTCAACTACCACGAGCAGTAGACGCCGACATATTCTTTTGTGGACGGTGAAAACAGTAATCGGTGAAGCAGTAAGGCGACCTCCGACGTGCCGGTTTGTGTTAGTGTCCTCACGAGGTGGAAGAGAGGCTGGATGGCTGTAGGCAGCGCTTCAGGACAAACGGTTTCTGTTTCAGAGAGCGGCAGCGCCCACTACGGCCGTGCCCTTGCGGTGGTCACCACTCTCTTCTTCATGTGGGGCTTCCTCACCGCGCTGAACGACACACTGATTCCCCACCTGAAGCAAATCTTCGATCTGAACTACACAAAGTCTCAGCTCATCAATCTCGCCTTCTTCGGCAGCTATTTCATCTTCGCGCAGCCCTCCGCGAAATTGATCGAGGCGATCGGCTACAAGCGCACCATGGTGGTTGGTCTGGGCGTCATGGCGCTCGGCGTCTTTCTCTTTCTGCCCGCCGCCAGTGTTCCCTCCTATCCGTTCTTTCTCGCCGCGCAGATCATCCTCGCCGCCGGCGTTACCGCTCTGCAGGTTGCCGCCAATCCATACGTCACGGTACTCGGACCGACAAACACTGCATCCAGCCGCCTCAACCTGACGCAAGCCTTCAACTCGCTTGGAACTACCATCGCGCCGTACTTCGGCAGCGTGCTCATCCTCGCGGGCACCGCCAGCGTTGCCACTTTGTCACGGCAACAGCAGGCCGCCTCGGTCAAGTTGCCCTATGCTGGCATCGGTATCGCGCTCGTTCTGCTCGCCATCGCGATCGCGCTCGTGCATCTGCCGCGCCTCCAGACCACACAGGAATTCCGCACCACAGGAAATGCCCAGAATTCGCTCGGCTCCATCTGGGAGCACCATCACGTCTGGCTCGGTGCGATTGCCATCTTTCTGTATGTAGGCGCAGAGGTGGCCATCGGTAGCTTCGCCGTCAACTACATGGGCAGCCATGATCTCGGGTCCATACCTGCTGCGACTGCCAGCAAACTGGTCGCGCTCTATTGGGGTGGGGCCATGGTGGGTCGCTTCATCGGGGTTGGGGTCCTGCGCAAAATTCCGACCGGCCGAGTCGTTGCAATATGTGCCATCGTGACCTCGCTGCTGGTTGTCACCTCCATGCTTACCAACGGGCGCGTGGCGGTCGTGTCGATTCTGCTGGTAGGCCTCTTCAACTCCATCATGTTTCCAAGCATCTTCACGTTGGGCACGGCCCATATGGGCCCGCTCACCGGCAAAGCCTCGGGTCTTCTCGTGCAGGCCATCGTCGGCGGCGCCATTATTCCCGTCGCGCAGGGAGCCATCGCAGACAAGATTGGCATCCATCACTGCTTCATCCTGCCGCTCTTCTGTTACATGTTCATTGTCTACTACGGATTCATCGGCTCCCGGCCCACCGGTCCCAGCGTGGACCTGGTCGCCACGGACTAAGCCGCCAACCAACTCTCCCCCGGTTACTCACGGGAGACAAATCCACAGGAATCCTGCCGGTTCATCCCGTCCAATTCGCTACAATGGATATAGAGATCAGGAAGAAAAAGCCACCTCAACGGTGGCTTTTTCTGTTGCCCGCAGATCAGAAACATCAGTTCACGTCCGCTAGGTCCAGCGGCTGGACATATTTAGAGCTAAGTCCTTTGTTTAGCATTCTTAGCCGTCCGCCTGCCCTCTAAGTTGCTGCAATCACAAAGCTTCTGCCTTGCGCTACCGCACCGCACGGGGAGGGGCAGGATAGGTAACGTGACGCTTAGAGGCGTGAAGGCCCTGGTCGGCCTGGTCTCCGCTATGCAGCGTTCGGCTCATCGAAAGCAAACGATGCAATCTCCTCCGCGGAGAACAGCAGCTTCGCCCCGTTGGTCCGGTCCAGCACATCCATCGGCACTCCGGCACGGAGCGTGCGGTGCATCGCCTTCCGGTGAAACGGAGAGCTGCTCAGAAAATTGCAGATACGGTCAAGGATCGGCAGCCACTGCCGCGAGCGCCGGCAGATCGGCTGCCCCGGCCCGTCCGGCTGTGCGACGATCTCCATCTCGAGCACGCCATGATCGGCGTGGCTCGAAAGTTCCACGGGGCGCAGTTGGAGCGAGTAGCGGGTCATCTTCATATGATCGGTGATTCCTGAACAGATTGTGTAACAGCGGTGAGAATCGTTTCCGCGGGTTCGCGTTGCTTCCAGCCTGCGGAAAACCCGATTCATGCATCAGGCGACCGCTCAGTCTACCCGATTCCCAGCCATCGCGGTAAACCAGCATCCGTCGCTGCGCGGTGTCGCCGGTGCTGCCTTCCTGGGTTACCGGAACCGTTAAAGTACTCAAAATCTGGTACCCTCTCCCCTGATGATTCGATCCCTTTCCTGCCTCCTCTGCGCTTCACTCATCACCCTCGCCTTCGCAACACCGCTCGCCAGCGCCCAGGCCACCGACGCCAACCATAAAGAGGCCGTCGACATCTTCCGCCAGCTCATCGAGATCAACACCACGGACTCGGTCGGCAGCGTCACCGCCGCGGCAAAGGCCATGCAGCAGCGTTTTCTTGAGGCCGGATTTCCCGCCGCCGACATGCAGGTGCTCGGCCCCAACGACCGCAAGCAGAACCTCGTCCTCCGCTATCCCGGCGGCAGCGGCAAAAAGCCAATCCTGCTCATCGGCCACCTTGATGTCGTGGAAGCTCGCCGTGAAGACTGGACCACTGACCCCTTCCAATTTGTAACGAAGGTCGGCTACTACTACGGCCGCGGCACCCAGGACATGAAGGAGTCCGATGCCATCCTCGTCGAAACCCTTCTCCGCCTCCACCGCGAAGGATTCAAGCCCGACCGGGACATCATCCTCGCCCTCACCGCCGATGAGGAAGGCGGCAAATCCAACGGCGTGAACTGGCTCATCCAGAACCATCGCGACCTCATTGACGCGGAATACGTTCTCAACCCCGACGGCGGCGGCATCGAGCTGCACCACGGCAAAGCCACCAGCTTCTCCGTCGACGCCAGCGAGAAGCTCTACGGCGATTACCAGCTCACCGTCACTAATCCTGGCGGCCACAGCTCGCTGCCCCGGCCGGACAATGCCATCTACCAGCTCGCCGATGGTCTCGAGCGCATTGCGCACTACAGCTTTCCCTTTGAGCTGAACGACGTCACGCGGGCTTACTTCGATGCTCAGTCGAAGATCCTCTCCGGCCAGACCGCCGCCGACATGCGCGCCATCCTCAAGACACCGCCCGATCCCGCCGCCATCAAGCGCCTCGACCAGACGCCCGAATACAACTCCACGCTGCGCACCACCTGCGTCGCCACCCGCCTCGATGCCGGCCACGCCAACAACGCTCTCCCGCAGCGCGCCCAGGCTGTCGTCAACTGCCGTATCTTCCCCGGCCACTCCAAGGAAGAGATTCGCCAGGAACTCATCCACGTTCTGAATGACCCGAAGATCACCGTCCAGTACGTCGGCGACGGCGGCGAGGGTCAGGGCCAGATCTTCGAGAAGGCACCCGACACCAAGGCCCTTCCACCTGCCGCCGTCAAGCCCGAGGTCATGCAAGCACTCGAGCAGATCGCAGGAAAGATGTGGCCGGGCGTTCCCATCATCACGACCATGGCTGATGGCGCCTCCGACGGCATCTATACCAACGCCGCCGGCATGCCCACCTACGGCGTCGCTGGCATCGCACTCGAAAGCGACGACGTGCGCGCCCACGGCAAAGACGAGCGCCTGCCCATCGCGTCCTTCGACCGCGGCGTCGACTTCTACTACGATCTGCTGACCACGCTGACGAAACCACAATAGACACCCGAGGAGATCAGTGAAGCTTCACCTCATCGATGTCCTCGCGATTGTCTTTTATCTGCTGGGCATCACATGGTTCGGTCTGCGCTTTCGCAAGCAGGAGCGCTCGCTGCGCTCCTACTTCCTCGCAGACCGCAATGTCCCCTGGTGGGCCATCGCGCTATCCATCGTCTCTGCGGAAACCAGCACGCTCACCATCATCAGCATCCCCGGGCTCGCCTACACCGGCGACTTCGGCTTTCTCCAGATCGCCCTCGGCTATCTCTTAGGCCGCATCGTCATCTGCATCCTCTTCCTGCCCCGCTACTTCCAGGGCCAGCTCATGACGGCCTACCAGCTCATCGGCGAACGCTTCGGCACTGCGCTGCATCGCTTCACCGCTGGCATCTTTCTCGCCACCCGCGCCGCCGCGGAAGGCGTCCGCATCTTCGCTGTCTCCATCGTCATCACCGTCGCCTTCGGCACGGGCACCGTGCCCTCCATCCTCATCCTCACCATCCTCACCCTCATCTACACCTTCGA
>DASVAI010000269.1:0-11237 GCA_036376445.1 Acidobacteriaceae bacterium | reverse complement strand
GCCCACGCCGACGCTTCATGACCCGATGGCAGTCTCGCTTCTGACCGATCCCGCTCTCTGCCAGACCAAGCGTATGGATATCCAGATCAGCAGGAACGGTTTGACGCGGCCGGTGAATCATGGCCCAGCTGACGCAGTGGTTGCGGTGGAAACGACACCTGGCAACTTCCTCGATTATTATGCGGGGCTATTTGGGCAAGGACTAAAAAAACTGGGCGGGGCATGAGATTGAACCAGTAGCAAGGCTGTAACAACAAGCCGATAGGAAAGATTGATGTGTCGGTATATCTGGAATTTGACGGCATCGGTCAGTGGCTCAACGCGCTCCTGCATTCACAGACGCGTGGCGAAGTCGCCGTCCAAGAACCCACCAAATGACTGCGCAGAAGAGGCCCATTGCGGTGCCTGAAGCAAAGGCCAGAAGCCATCCTCGTTGTCCATAGTGCTTTACAAAGACTGCAACGAGAGCATTTGAGGCGATGCCGCCAAGAATGCCCATGGTGTTCATAAAGCCACTGATGGCACCGCTATTGTGGTCCGCGAGAGTCGTTGCCATTGTCCAAAATGAGGATTCGGCGAGATAGAGCGAAGCGAGACTGATGCAGAGTGCGAGCACGGCAGATAAGCGGCTTTCGGCTCGCGCGGCCACAAACAACAAGATGCCTGAGAGTGTATAGCCGGTCATGATGATGAAGCGTGCGCTGTGCACTCTTCCGACGGTCACGCTCAACCGGTCTGAGAGGAATCCGCCCAGCGGCGCGGCTATCATGGCAGCGATCCATGGAATCCCCGTAACAAGTCCTCCCCGCGCAAGGCTGAATCCCCGCACCTCAACCAAATAGATGTAAAGCCACGACACAAACATGAAGAGCAGATAGCCCTCTGATACGTAACTGAGAGACAGGAGGAGAACATTGGCATCAAAGGAGGATCTGGCAGGCCTGACAGAGACCGCTTCGATAACTTTTTCATGAGACACCGCGTGAAGCTTTCCCGCTAAATACATCCAGAGCGCCGATATTACGAATGCCGCGATCGAACTGAGATAAAAAGAGGATCGCCACCCGTAGCGCACCATGCTCCAGGAGACGAATGGCGCTGTGAGCGCCGAAGCCATGGAACTACCCAGAACCATTCCCGAATTGCCGGTGGCCCGCCGGGCAGGCGCTACCCATCGATGCACAGCCTCCGCCGAAACCGGGTAAGTGGAGGACTCAAAAGCTCCGAGCAGAAAGCGTATCGACAGCAATACAGCAATTGCGCCGAAGCTGGTGCCGAGGAGTGAGCCAGGTAATAATCCGGAGAGTAGAGTCAGTATTCCCCAGGCAAAGGACGACACTCCCAACACGAGCCTCGGACCGAAGCGATCTCCTAGCCAGCCGGCGGGTACTTGAAAAATGGCATAGCCGACCAGAAAGCTATTGAACACCAGAGACATGTCGCTCTTGTTGATCGAAAGGTCGGGCATCATAAGTTCCGCGGCAACCGAAATATTCACGCGTTCTACATAGCTGGCGTAACTCAGTCCCAAAATCAGAGTGACGAGCAACCACTGCATGCGCCGCGAAGGAAGGGAAGTTGTAGTCCGCACATCATCTTTATAACGGCAGGTGCACCTTGTGACGAGAGGACACTTCTTCAGGGTTGCGAAAACCCGCATCTGATGCCGTGATCAGCTTGGAACGTCATCCATCTCGCAGTAGGATTGCTTAGGAAACAGACGACCGCATGGCCACTATCATCGTCGTGGGACTGGGCGCCATGGGCAGCGCCACTGCTCTTCAACTGGCTACGCGTGGGCACCGCGTACTTGGCTTCGATCATTTCGTTCCGCCGCATCGCCAGGGCTCGTCTCATGGGCATTCGCGGATCATCCGGCAGTCTTACTGGGAAGATCCCCGCTACGTTCCTCTTCTGATGCGCGCTTATGAGCTCTGGAAGAAGCTGGAGGATGATTCGGGCGAATCACTGATGCGAATCGTGGGCGGCCTGATGATCGGCAGGCCAGGCGGAGATCTGGTTACCCGGAGCGCACGGAGTGCAGAACTGTTCAGCTTGCCTCACGAGCTATTGTCTGCTGCACAGATTCGCCGCTTGTACCCGGCATTTCAAATGGAAGACGACTGGATCGGGCTTTGGGAGGCGAATGCCGGATACCTTCGTCCCGAGGCCTGCATTGAGCAACAGCTTCGGCTGACTGCATCACGTGGGGCGGAGCTTCACTTCGAAGAACCGATTACGAAATGGAGTGCGCATCCGGGCGGAGTTGCAGTAAGCACCGCACGCGGGGCTTACTCCGGCGACTCCCTCGTGATCACGGCAGGGCCATGGTCGCCGCAGATCCTGAAGGATCTGCGAATCCCGCTCAGTATTACCAGGCAGGTGGTTTTCTGGTTCGAGCCTAAAGGTCACGTCGACCACTTCCGTCCTGAACAAATGCCTGTATACATCCGCGAGATGGCGCATGCCCAGCCTCTTCTCTATGGCTTTCCTTTCACGGGCCCTGATTCTGACGGAGTAAAGGTGGCCTTGCATGGAAGCAACAACTTCTGCACTCCGGAGACAGTGGATCGCACCATAGGCAGTCAAGACGAGCGCACTATCCGTGAAAGTCTGTCGCAAGCGTTGCCATGGCTGGGCGGACGGTTGGTTCATGCCGAAACATGTCTCTACACGATGACGCCTGATGAGCACTTTGTGATCGACAAGCACCCGGAATTCGACCACGTTCTGCTCGCAGCAGGATTTTCCGGTCATGGATTCAAGTTTGCGAGCGTGCTTGGAGAAGTTCTCGCGGACCTGGTGACAGACGCAAAGGCGTCCTACGATATGGAGCTCTTCTCTCTTCGGCGTTTCAACTAAGGCGTTTCGAAACAGCCATGCCAAAGCAAAGTGCTGGACTCCTGATGTATCGCAGATCGAGCGGCAGACCGGAGGTGTTTCTGGTCCACCCTGGCGGCCCGTTCTGGGCGAAGAAGGACCTCGGCGCGTGGACTATCCCGAAGGGCGAATACCAGGCGGGAGAGGACCCACTCGCGGCAGCTCAGCGTGAGTTTCAGGAAGAGACGAGCTTCACACCCGCCGGCGCTTTCTTGCTGCTGGGGACGGTGCGCCAGGCGAGCGGCAAGACGGTCATAGCCTGGGCATTCGAGGGCGATTGCGATCCGGCACAACTGGTAAGCAACACGTGCATGATCGAGTGGCCGCCCCGCTCCGCCCGACATCTGGAGATACCGGAAGTCGATCGGGGCGCCTGGTTCCCACTGGACGAAGCGCGCATTCGCATCCGTAAAGAACAGATCGCATATTTGTCGATGCTCGCGGAGATGTATCTCTTCCCCTTGACAACTAGGGTAGAGGCGCACTAATGTCGCTCTACCCTTGTTATCTAGGGAAGAAGCGATGGGTGAAAAACGATCTGCAAGGTACGCTCGATCTCCTAATTCTGAAAACGCTCTCGCAGCTTGGCGCGATGCACGGCTACGGCATACTCGCTCATATCGAGGAAGTGTCCGACGCGCTGCTCACCGTGGAAGAAGGCTCCCTGTACCCGGCACTGCACCGCATGGAGCAGAGCGGATGGGTAAGAGCGGAATGGGCGGTGACCGAAGCAAGCCGGAAGGCGAAGTTCTACACGCTTACCCCGGCGGGACGGAAGCAGCTTGCGGCGCGTGAGAAGAACTGGGAGCAGGTAGTGCGGGGCGTTGCGGCGATTCTCGAATACGCGTGAGGTGAGCGATGGGTGTATGGCGTCGTCTAAGAGCCCTTGGCAGGCGCGCGGAGCTGGATCGCAAGATTGACGAGGAGCTGCGCGAGCATATACGGATGCGCATCGATCGTGATGTAGCGATGGACATGAGCCCAGACGAGGCAGTGCGCAGGGCCCGGCTGCGATTTGGAAATCCCACAGTCATGAAAGAACGCGTCGACGCCGAAGATGCGGCGCTGGGCTTTGAAAGCTTTCTGCGCGATGCGCGGTATGCGGTGCGCGGATTTGTAAAGAGTCCTGGCTTCACAATCGTGGCGGTGCTTACGCTGGCTCTGGGAATTGGCGCAAACACCGCCGTTTTTCAGTTGCTGGATGCGGTGCGGCTGCGGAGTTTACCGATTCAGAATCCAGGGGAGTTGGCCGAACTGCGCATCATTGGCGGTAACAAGGGTTTCGGTATTAACGACGGACCTTATTCGAACTTCACGATACCGATGTGGCAGGAGGTGCGGCGCCATCACGACGCTTTCTCCGGCATCGCCGCCTGGCGGGCAACGGACGTTATGGCGGGCAAGTTAACGGATGGAAAGCGAGTACACGGGCTGGAAGTGAGTGGAGAGTTTTTAACGTACTCGGCGTTGTCCCCTGGCAGGGACGCCTCATCGAGCTGCATGACGAAGGAAGCTGCGAGGTTTCAAGGGTCGTTGTGAGCCACCCCTTCTGGAAGTCGCAGATGGGAGGCCAAGCGATTACGCCGAAGACGACCACCATCATGGATGGGCGCACCGTGCAGGTGCTTGGAGTGACGCAGCCCGGATTCTTTGGGTTGATCGTGGGCGACAGTTTCGATATCGCATTTCCGACCTGCACGCCGCCAAACCCCCGGCGCGAAGTCTTTGACTTCGCGGTCATAGGACGTCTGAAGCCGGGATGGACAATGGACCGCGCGTCTGCTTACTTCGGCTCCTTGAGTTCTGGCATCTTCGACGAGACGGTGCCTACCGGGTACAACGCGCAAGCGGTGAAGTTGTACAAGTCGTTCCGGCTTGGGGCGTACCCAGCCGGAGCTGGCGTGAGTGAGTTACGAAATGCGTATGACTCATCGCTGCAGCTGTTGCTTGCGATCACCGGGCTGGTGCTGCTGATTGCGTGTGCGAATCTGGCGAATCTGATGCTGGCGCGTGCGAGCGCGCGGCAGCGAGAGATGGCGATCCGAATGGCACTGGGCGCATCGCGGCGGCGGCTACTGCGACAACTGTTAATCGGAAGTAGCTTGCTGGCGATTAGCGTGCAGCCATCGGCGTCCTGCTGGCGCAGCCTCTGAGCCGTTTACTTGTTGCATCGTTGGCTACCAGCGACTATTCCATCCACCTTTCTATTGTCACCGACTGGCGCGTGCTGCTGTTTGCCGCTGGGGTCGCGGTGCTGACGTGCATCGTCTTCGGGACCTTATCCAGCGATGCGCGGTACCAGCGTCGATCCCATCAGCTCACTCAAGTCAGGCGAGCGCGGGATTGCGGGAAACCGTGAGCGCTTTTCCGTGCAGCGCCTGCTTGTGGTCACGCAGATTGCGGTGTCGCTGGTGCTGCTTGTGGGAGCATTATTGTTTGTTCGCAGCTCTCGCAACCTGATGACGATTAATCCGGGTTTTCGAGAGAGCGGCATCACCGTGGGCTACTTCAGCTATCCGATGGAAAAGGTCAAGCCCGAGAATGAAGCAGCATTCAAGCGCCACCTTCTGGATGACGTGCGCAGTGTGCCCGGTGTTCAGAACGCGGCGGAGACGACCAACGTTCTTTTGAGCGGAAGCACTTGGAGCCACGGCGTGCGCGTAGGCGCAGCGGAAGGCTCGAGCCGATTCACGTATGTGAGCCCGAGCTACTTTGCCACGATGGAGATCCCATTGCTGACTGGACGCGGCTTTGCGGAGAGGGACAGGGCAGACACGCCGTATGTGCTGATTGTGAACCAGGCATTCATCCGCAAATACTTCGGCACCAAGGAGCCGCTGGGGCAGCTCGTGCAGGTCATGCCAGAGCCGTAATACCCGGCGCGCACGTATCAGATAGTGGGGACGGTGGCGGATACCAAGTACAACGATCTGCGAAAAGAGCTGGAGCCGATGGCCTTCGTTCCGATCGATCAGACTCCGGAAACCGCGCAAGGGCCGGGAGCTGCGATGGTGATTGCGTCGAGTGACGGACCGGCGGCAATCACGGCAATTCGACGTGCGATTACGAGCAAGCACCCTGACATGATTCTGCAGTTCCACGATTTTCAGCAGGGCATTCGCGACAATCTTGTCGGCGAGCGCATGATGGCGATGCTCTCCGGATTCTTTGGCGTGCTTGCGGCGCTACTTGTAGTGATCGGCTTGTACGGTGTGCTTTCGTACTTCATCACGCAGCGGCGCAACGAGATCGGCATCCGTATTGCGCTCGGCGCAGATAGCGGCCGGGTCATCGGGCTGGTGCTGCGAGATACAGCGGTGATGCTTACCATGGGCGTCGCGGTTGGGACCGTGCTGTCGCTGGTCGCCGGCCGCGCGGCCACGACAATGCTGTTCGGGTTGAAGCCCTATGACGCTGCGACGCTTACGTTTGCGGTGCTGCTGCTGGCTGCAATTGCCGTGCTGGCGAGCCTGCTGCCTGCGTTGAAAGCGTCGCGGCTGGACCCGATGACCGCACTGCGCTGCGAGTGAGAATTACTTTCAGGGCGCGAAGGACGGCGGCCCGTCCCCGGAATGTGTACCCCAGCTTTTGTTCGGCGTGCTGCCTAACGTGAACTCGAGCGTGCCGCCTTTGAGCGCGAAGCTTTCGGGCAGCCAGGTTCTTGAGCTGGCCTTGCCGTTGACTTTGAGTGATTGCACATATGGCGTACCGGTGGAAGCAGCGGGTGCGATAACGTGCGCGTCGCCGTTGGCGCGATGTACGGTGAACTGAGTGAAAACGGGGCTGCCAAGGACAAGCTCCGCGCGGCCGGGGATTTCGGGGTAGAAGCCCATCATGGCGAAGACGGCCCATGAGGACATCTCGCCGAGGTCGTCGTTTCCGGGGATACCGTTAGGCGCGTTCTTCCAGATGGTGTTGAGGACCTGACGGACGAGCTGCTGCGTCTTCCAGGGCTGACCGGCGAAGTCGTAGAGCCACGGCGTTTCGATGGAGGGCTCGTTGTCCAGCTCGGCGTGGAGCGGGCCGGATTTTGTAACCGCGGGCTCGCCTTTCTCGTTATAGAAGAAACGATCGAGACGGGCGACGGCCTTGTCGTGGCCGCCCATCTGCTGAAATAGACCTGAGACATTGAAGGGAACCATCCAAACGTACTGCGCCGCGCTGCCTTCCACGAAGCCGTCCTCGGTGGAGGGCGTGAAGTTGCGGGGCGCCTTGTCGTTGTCATCCTGGACTTTGGGCCAGGTGCCATCGGCGTTGCGATTCATGAAGTAACCGCCATCGGGCGCAGCGTTCGGGTTCCAGATGTTTTTCCAGTATTGAGCGCGGTCGATAAAACGGCGCTCGACGGCGGTCTCGCCGAGGTGGCCAGCGAGTGCAGAGATGGAGAACTCGGCGGTGACATCTTCGAGTGTGTCGGCTGCGGGGCCCCAGGCGGGCGCGCCGGCAGGGATGTAATGGAGCTTAAGCCACTGGTCGAGGCCGGGACGCTGGCCGACGCACTCGACAGGACAGCCGTCGTGGCTGAGGTCTTCTTTGGTGGGAACGTCGGCGGCGCGGACAAGCGATTGCAGTGCGGCACGGGCATCAAAGGAACGGCCGCCGAATGCGTAGATGTCGGCGATAGCGGGAGCGGCGGGATCGCCGTTCATCACGTGAGTGGCGCCGCTCAGATGTGTCCAGCGGTCCCAGCGGCCGTTGTCCTGCACGGACTGGTTGTAGAGGCTCTGGGCGATGTCACTGCCGCGTTTGGGATCGAGCCAGGTGAGCAATTGAAACTGTGACCGGTACACATCCCAGCCGGAGAAGTTGGCGTACTGCACGGATTGATTGGGCGCGATGTGGTGGACCTTGCGATCCATGCCGGCGTATTCGCCGTTGACGTCGCTGTAGGTGGTGGGCGTCATGCTGGCGTGATAGAGCGCGGTGGTGAAGACGCGGCGCTGTTGGTCCGTGCCGCCCTCGATGTCGATCTGACGGAGCTGCTTGTTCCAGGCAGCGCGAGCGCGAGCGGCGACTTCTTCATAGGTCGTGGCGGCTTTGGATTCAGCTTCGAGATTCGCGCGCGCGTTGGCTTCGCTGACGTAGGAGATGCCGACGCGCAGGCGGACTTTGCCGCCGTGGCCGAAGCCGACCCAGACACCGGAGCCATGGCCGGCTTCAGGGAAGCCTTGGGGTCCGAAACCGGTGGCGCCTTCGGAGCTGGTGGCGCCGGGTGTGACGGTGGTGTCCTTCCATGCGCCTGTTTCGGTGATGGGACGATCGAATTTCGCTACGAAGTAGAGGGTGTAGTACGGGCGGCGGTCCTCGGTGCCGATGTAGCCGCAGAAGTTCCCGCTTGTCACCGAGCCGGTGACGATTGCAGCGGCGCGGTCGATTTGCGTGTGGGCTTCTGTGGAGCCGACCTCCGAGTCGGAGGTGCGGACGAGAACGCGGGCGGGCTTGCCTTCGGGATAGGTGAAGGTGGCGGCACCCATGCGCGTGGCGGCGGCGAGCGCGACCTGGACGCCATTGCCGAGTTTGACCTGGTACGAACCGGGGGCGGCTAGCTCGTCCGCGTGAGAGAAGCCGGAGGCGTAGGCGTGGCGGAAATCTTTGGAGGGGGAGCCGTTGACCGGCTCAGTGATCGGCATGAAGGGAACGTCGCCGGAAGCGCCCGCGCAGCCCCAGCCCTCGACATTGGTCAGGCTGAAGCCGCGGATCTGTTTTGCACGGTATTCGTAACCGCCGGGGGCGGCAATCATGCGCTTGAGGTTGACGGGGGTGGCCTCCGGGCTGAACTGGACCATGCCGAAGGGCATGGTGGCGCCGGGGAAGACGTTGCCGCCGTTGGTGGTTCCGATGAAGGGATTGACCAGCGATGCGGGATCGGACGACGCGGCATCGGCTGTGCAAAACGGCACGGCGGCGAGGACGAGAAGCGCAATCAGACGAAAGCAGGGGCGGCGGATGCTGGCTTGCATGCCAAGTAGAGTACGGCATGCCACGCAAGAGGAAACCGTAGTCCGCGGCCGACGCGTCACCGCGCTTTAGAGTACCGAAGTTATGGCGACACTCTGCGATGGCAAGTGGCTTGCATCGGCAGCCGCTTTGGTGCAGACAGAGTCACTTTGGCAGGACGCATACGGCACGATTGAAAGTAGATACGGTAGATTTCCGGCGGCGCAGAGCGGGGCTTAACTGAGATGACACAATTGGGGCATCGTGGGGCCCGGAAGGAGGTACGCCATGACGAAGGTAATTTGCCCAAAGTGGGAGGTGACTTCATTCTGACATCGAGGTGGACGCATGAAGACTCTGACCGCTCTGGCACTTTTTATCGGGCTCACTGCTTCTGCTCAGACGCCCGGCCTGCAGGGCTCCAATATGGATTTCGACACGCTGATGAGCATGCACTCGCTTGGCGAAAAAGTGGTGATGCAGGCGTTTAACGGCAGCGCCTGCCAGGTGACGCCGCTTTCGGATCTGCCGGTGGCAGTGCGCAGCATCTTCGGGCGGCCGGTGTCCTCGATCTTTGTGGGCCAGTCGGATCTGGCGGCGCACTTTATCGCGAGCGATATCGACAAGTCGTACTTCTCGAACGGCAAGGTGGTGGTGTCGGTGTGCTCGCACCTGAAGCCGGGTGCGGAGCTGGATGCGATGCGGGACTCGGCAAAGAAGCATGGCGTGCCGAATGCCGGGCACCTGTCTTGGGTGTGGGAGACGCTATCGTTCGACCAGAACACGCATGAGGAGACGGTGCTCTCGCGCTTCTACCTGGATGAGCACGGGATGCTGCTGAAGGCTCTGGGCGAGTTGTTCCCGGGATTGCCCGCGCTGATGACGGTGCCGCAGGACAACCCGAACTTCGCGCATGACATTGCGAGTTTCCTCGAGAGCCATCATCCGCCGGTGCAGTCCGCGCAGGTGGACCGTGCTTCGATGATGGCGCAGTAACACTGATTTGCTTCCGGGCCTGGGGTCTGGCTGGGCGGGCCCCTGATTGCCGGTGATGCCGGGCATCGCGATCTCCGTATCCGCCGGAGATGGATGGCCCGATGCTCCCGGCGGTCGGGGGCCCGGTTCTTGCCGCAGTGTCAGGTATATCCCCGATCTGTACCACCCCCTACCCCCTCCGGTGCGGGAGCGCGCTCGATAACATCCGTCGAATCAGCAGGATGTGCGGTCTCCCGAGCGCTAAAATCGTCTTTGTAAAGGGTTTATCGCTTAAGTCGTCATTCGAAAGGTGTTAGGTGGTGCACCGGCCCATATCTCTGCGAGATTTGGGCACCCATTTACCTGACCCAATGAAAAAGCCACCACGCTGGTGGCTGGTCTTTCTTGATTCTCTATTTCTATTGTAGCGAATTGAGGGGAATTGACTGGCATATTTCTTGTGGAGAACTGATTGTTTGTTTCGATTCGGGATCGGGATCGGTTGCGGTGCGTAGGAACAGCGGATCGCTCCACGTGCACGTGATCTCGGGAGCCGGCGTGACGCAGCTGTCACGGGGCGTCCTGATTCCCGCAGTGCTTGTCTGCCTAGAACTCATCTCATAAATGCCTCAGAGGGATCAAAGATGCAGGTGCATGGCACATCTGGGTGTTGATGCCGTGCGGCCCTCATGGAGCGTATGGCTGGAGGTGTTCGAATTATTATCGGTTTGCCAACAAGCCGCCAGGAACTTTCCTGAAATCCTTCCGGACCAGTTTCCCTACAGCTGACGCCTCCTCGCAGTTGCTGGACCCATACTCCCGACTGTTGTGAGCCACCGCCGCGCGGTGGGACAATAACCGCAACCGGGGGCTACCCTTCGTCCGTTTCAGCGAGGAACGCGCTGGGAACGCCGGTCATTGCGATTCGGACGCCGCTTGTGGATGTTCGCCTGCGCCAAAGGTGTGCCGAGGTGTGCCGCTCGCTCATGCAGCCGCGAGGGGTTCTCACCGGCCGTCACCTGGAGCCGCCCGTGCGTTGCTGCAGAGGGTACTGCGATGTACCTGCGAAACCGCCACCAAATTCTCAATCTGACCCGGTATGCCACTCGGTTGTTCGCAACGGTTTTAGTTGCTTTTGTACTTGTTCCCATCCTCGAGGCCAAGACCTCCACAGTAAGCGGCATCATCTTTACGCGCGGTTCGGACAAGGTCCAGACGGTATGGCCCAACGCACACATCACCCTGAAGAACCTCGGCACAAACAGCGAAGCCGCGACAATCTCTAACGATCTCGGGACATACAACTTCACCGGCGTTCTATACGGACACTATGAGATCACCGTTACGCTGGCCGGATTTGAAACCGTCACAAGAAGCCTGACCGTAGAGACCGGAAACCCCGCGAAGCTCGACTTCCAACTTGTCCCAAAAGGCCAAACAGAAAC
>DASVAI010000255.1:0-14964 GCA_036376445.1 Acidobacteriaceae bacterium | reverse complement strand
CGCAGCCGCTCCGTTCCGCGCGCCAGCCGGTAGAACTGGTACAGCACTCCGATGCTGCGGCCCGTAAACGTCGCCGCCGCCGCGCCTGTCACGCCCATGCGCGGGAATGGCCCCCAGCCGAAGATCAGGTACGGATCGAGTGCCAGGTTGATGATGTTCGACACCCAAAGCAGCCGCATCGCCACCGCGGCATCGCCCGCGCCGCGGAAGATCGCGTTGTTCAGGAACAGGAGCAGCAGCACGCCGCCACCGCCCAGCGCGATGCGCGTATAACCCGACCCAATCGCCACAATCGACGGCGTGCCCCCGGCGATGCGCAGCAGTTGCGGCGCGTAGATCGTGCACGGAATCGCAATCAGCACCGAAACGCCCAGTGACAGCAGGATTCCCTGCATCGCGCCGATCGCCGCGCCCTCTGGATCCTTCTCGCCGATGCGCCGCGCCACCATTGCGGTCGTCGCCATTCCTAATCCCAGCCCGACCGCGATGATCAGCGTCAGCATGGACTCGGTCAGCCCCACGGTGGCGATCGCATCCGGCCCCAGCCGCCCCACCCAGAAGATGTCCACGACTGCAAACAGCGATTCCAGCACCATCTCCAGCACCATCGGGATGGCCAGCAACACGATGGCGCGGTTCAGGCTGCCGGTCGTGAAGTCGCGATGTGACCCGCGCACCGCCTCCCGAATCGCCTGCCAGAAGCTCGGCTGCGCCAGTTCAGTTTGTGCTGTCTCTGGTTGCAAATTCGCTCCTGCCGGCTCAGAAAAATAGCGCAATGGCGATTGGCGCCGCTGCTCTCAACAGACAACACGCAGGGGTGCCTACCGGTCTATAGCTATAGAGAAAATTTTCTCAGCGGCCGCCCGATGGATCCGCCGACGACGCGGTATTCAGATCCACAAAACCCTGCGGCCCGTGGTAAACACCGGGCGCATAGCAGTAGCCATCCGGCGCGTAGTTCTTCGGACAGCCGCCGGTAAACTCCGGACGCCGCGGCGAGAGCGCATACTGCCACACCACCGCATCCGGTAAACCCAGCGACGCCGCAGGCAGCCGCGGTTTGCTCTCGATCACGCATCCCGGGGAAGGCGGGCACTCATCGCGCGCCACCCACAGCGGGATCTTCCATGATCCGGCCTGCCGCTCGATGTCCTGCGCGGTGGTGATCGTGCCGCCATTGCCATCATCCACCGGTATTCCCGAGCAGTACACACCGCCCTTCCATCCAGTGCGCCGTACAGCATCCACCCAGCTCAGCACATAGGTAAGCTGCTCGGGCAGCAACCGGCCACCTTCCTCCTGGTCCAGAAAGATCAGCGCGCCTTTTGGAAATCGTTCGCGCGCCGCCACTGCGACCGCCGCGGCAGCATCGCTTCGCCCCAGCGAGGCTGCCTCCTTTCCCTTCAATTCCTTATCCGGTCGCCCATTCCACAGCAGCAGGAAACCAAAGCCGCTCTCCCTCAGAGTCGACCGCTTGCCCGTCCATGAGCTCGCCTTCTCGCCCGGCGGCGGATTCAGCCAATAACCCGTGTAGCTGAAGGACTTGTGCAGCGCGCCCAGCAGCGCATCGCCGGGATAATCATTGCGGTCGAAGCCGTTGAATGCTTGGCCCCGCGCCATGCTGCTCATCATCACGACGGCAGCCATCAGCCACAAACCGGCCCTCATTCGTCCTCCTGTCACAGCCCTTACACGATCAACCTTTATCATGGAAACAGGAGCAAGCTTGAACCGCACTCTGCCAGCCCACCTCGCCGCCAGCGACTTCCATCGCGCCGTGCTTGCGCTCGCGCCGCGTGTCGCCGTCTTCGATTGCGACGGCACGCTCTGGAGCGGCGATGCTGGCTACGGCTTCATGCAGTGGTCCATTGAGACCGGAGTCGTCTCCCGCAACGCCGCCGACTGGATCGATTCGCGCTACCGTCTCTATCGCACCGGCGACATCTCCGAACTCGCCATCTGCGGTGAGATGGTGCAACTCTACACCGGCCTCGAAGACTCCGAACTGCGCCGCGCCGCCGCCACCTACTTCCGCAGCCAGATCGAGCCGCACATCTTCCCCGAGATGCAGCGCCTCATCACGGACCTTCGTGCCACGAACTGCGAAATCTGGGCCGTCAGCTCCACCAACAACTGGGTCATCGAAGAAGGCGTCCGCGGCTTCGGCATCCCGACGGAGCGCGTCCTCGCCGCGCGGGTTGCCATCAGCGATGGCCTCATCACCAGCACGCTCGTTGACGTCCCCACCGACGAAGGCAAAGCACTCGCGCTCGAACGCGTCAGTCGCCCGCATCCGGATGTTGTCTTCGGCAACTCCATTCACGATGCCGCTATGCTCGCGCTCGCCCGCGCGCCCTTCGCTGTGAACCCCACACCCGCGCTGCTAGAGATTGCCGCCGAGCGCAACTGGCCGGTCTTCATACCCGCTGCCATCGCGCAGGATAAGCGATAGACGCATCATGCGCGCCGCGCTACGCATCGCCGCCCTGCAGCCCAGCATTAGCATCACGCTCGACCGACTCGGCGCGCTCGACACCTTGGTCGCCTGCACGCGCTACTGCGTGGAAGCCGTGCCTGCGCTGACCGAGCGCTCCCTCATCGTCGTCAAAGACTCCTGGTCCTGCACGACGGAAGAAATCCTCGGCGCCCGGCCCACCCTCGTCCTTGCGTCCGTTCCCTATCGCATGGAGTCGCTCGCCGCGCTGCTCAAGGCCGGCTGCCCCGTCGTCTCGCTCGCACCGCACACGCTCGCCGACATCTACTCCGACATCCACCTCCTCGGTTCTATCGTCCACCGTGTCGATGCTGCTGAAACGTTAGTGGCTGAAATGGAGCAGGAGATCGCTGCAACTCAGGAGCGCGCGTCTGCTGCCGGGTCACGGCCTCGCGTGTATTGCGAAGAATGGGGCAAGCCGCTCATCCATTCGCAGCCCTGGGTTGCGGAGCTGGTCCACGCCGCCGGCGGGCAATTTGTTGGCGAGTCCGCAAAGCAGACCACAGCCGAAGCTATTGCCGCCGCCGATCCCGATGTGCTGATCTTCGCCTGGTGCGGCGCCGGCAATCGCGTTCCTCTTCAGCGCGTCATCGCGCAGCGCGGCTGGCACGATCTACGCGCCGTGCGCAACGGCCGTATCTTCTGCATCGCCGACGAATGGCTCAACACTCCCGCCCCAACGCTGCTTCTCGGCCTGCGTGCCCTCGCCGCCGCCATACATCCCTCCGCATCCGGCACAAAAGACGAGCCGCCCGCTTTCCATACAGTCGCGAAGGCAGGAATTACCATCTAGTGCATCAGTGACAGACGACCACAGGACAGATATACCGGCAGAAGCCGCTGCTGAAGCGCCGGTCGGGTCTCAGCCCGAAGTTCGTACGGTGCGGCAGGTAGTCGTCGCCCTCATCCTGCGCGGAGACGAGGTACTCGTCTGCCAGCGCCGGCCCGACCAGCCGCTCGCTTTGAAATGGGAGTTCCCCGGCGGCAAGATCGAGCCGGGCGAAACCGCCGAACAAGCGCTGCGTCGGGAGTTGACAGAAGAGCTCGGCATCGAGGCCGTCATTGGCACCCGCGTCGCGCATGTGCGCCATAACTATCGCAGCGGCGGCGCGGTTGACCTGCAATTCTTTCTGGTCCGCGAATACTCCGGCCAGATCGAGAACCTCATCTTCCAGGACGTGCGATGGGCTCCGCTCCGCAAGCTTCCCGAGTATGACTTCGTCACCGCCGATCGCAACCTCGTCCGCGATCTCGCCGCAGGCAAGCTGTTGTAGTTCGCAGCCGGTGTCTTAATTTGAGATTTTGGTCTAAGGGAACGCAAGGATACGAGTCGTTTCCAAGTGAATTCTGATAGCCTATGGCCGCTTGAGGAGTGACGATCAGGCCAGTACGCGAGGTCGAGTCGCTAATGAAAAGGTTATTGATCCTGTCGCTCATTTTCCTGGCGAGCATCGCATTTTCAGCGCCGAATTGGACCCCGGACACGGCCACCATTAACAGGCTGGAATCGAGCATCAAACCGGGCGATATACCGAGATCCGGTCCTTCCAACCAGTACCCATCAGGACATTCACCCCGCATTACTGAATACGCTCGATACTATGCGGGCTACACGGCTGAGGGTCATCGTATGATCCGCGGTGAACTAGTCATGCCGGCGGCTTTTGGCAATGTAGTCATACTCACTGGATCTAAGACGAAGCCTGTTGGGATATACGTTGTCGGCAGCGAAAAAGACTTCCCTGACATTCTTGATGGAGGTTGCGCTGTCGTGCATGTTATCTATACCGTCGAAACAGCGCATGTGATCTCGCTGAAATGTAATGGTTATGCCTGAATATCCAAACCATGACACCAGCTGGCTCGCAACTCCATCGCATCGTAGTCAACGATGCGAAGCACTCTGCAGGGAAATTTTTTTGCCCGGTCGCCTACACACCCGATGTGAGCGACCGAAGGGAGCGAACCAGCATCACGCGCCGCAGGCGCGATCGCCTGGACGGCCAGTCCTCGGCTAGCCAACAAACATCAGCGCCACCGAAAGCGACACCACGAGGATCGCGGTCGCCCACGCAATCACATTCATCCATCGCGGATTCACAAACCTGCCCATGAGGTCTTTGCGATTGATCAGCAGCAGCATCATGACCAGAATCACTGGCAGCAGCACGCCGCTCAGCACCTGCGTCTCCACCACGACCTTCATCGGCTGGATGTTCGGCAGCAGCACCACGCCCGCGCCGCCTGCGATTAGCAGTGTATACAGCCAGTAGAAGACCGGAGCTTCGCGGAAGCGTTTATCCACGCCGGACTCAAATCCCAGCCCTTCGCACACGGTATACGCCGTCGAGAGCGGCAGCACCGACGCCGCAAAGAAGGATGCATTGAACAGCCCGACCGCGAACAACAGATACGCATACTCCTTGGCCAGCGGCTTCATTGCCTCCGCCGCATCCGCCGGAACGCGCAGCGGCCCCACGCCATGCGCATAGAGCGTGGCTGCGCACGCCACCACGATGAACCAGCCCACCACATCCGTGAAGATTGATCCGACAATCACATCCAGCCGCGACGCCCCGTAGTCCTTCACCGAGACGCCCTTCTCCACCACCGAGGACTGCAGGTAGAACTGCATCCACGGGGAAATCGTCGTGCCGATCACCGCGATCGTCATCGATATGTAGCCCGGCGTGTGCCACACGCTCACGGGCGGAATCTTCACCGTGTCCAGCATTGCCTCGCGCCAGCTCGGGCCCGAGAGCACGCCCGTAATGATGTACGCGATATAGAAAACGCTGGCCGCAAGAAACACCTTCTCCACGCTCTTGTAGTCGCCCCGCACCAGTAGCAGCCACACCAGCACGGCGCACAGCGGCACCGAGATATAGCGGCTGATGTGAAACAGCTCGAGCGAGCCTGCAATGCCGATGAACTCCGTCACCACGAGCCCGAAGTTCACAATCAGCAGGAGCATCATGATGATGAACGTGGCGCGCAACCCGAACTCCTCACGGATCAGGTCGCTCAATCCCTTGCCCGTCACCACCCCCATGCGGGCGCACATCTCCTGCACCACGATCAGCGCAATCGTGATCGGAATCATCGTCCAGAGCAGCGAATAACCGAACTGCGCGCCGGCACCGGAATACGTCAGGATGCCGCCCGCATCGTTGTCGATATTGGCTGTGATGAAGCCCGGCCCCAGCACCGCGAGGAACAACAGGATCCGGCTTTGCCAACGCTTCATCATGCGCTCATCCAGGGATCATCGATACAGCAGGAGAGCGCTCCAGCAACGCGCGATCCACTCGCGAACATAACAGAACACGCGGAGTTCGATGAAGCCACTCACTCCGATCAAGGTTGCTCTTTTGGCATCCTCATGCGGCCGGGCCTAAAATGCAGCGAAATTCCGGAAAAATACAACAGAAGGTCTAGGATGCCGCCGAAAACCGCTGCATAATCTCCGCATGCTCACACTTGCGAAGTTTGCCTTGGTACTCGGTCTCCTGGTTCCGTTCAGCGCATTCCTTCAGGACACGCGGCCATCGCATTCCGCACCGGAATACACCAGCGATGGCCAGCTGAAGCGGCCCGCAGATTACCGCCATTGGATTTACCTGACCTCCGGTTTCGATATGAGCTACAGTGCGGACTCCGGCATGGGTGACCATCATATGTTCGACAACGTCTTCGTCAATCCCGAGGCGTATCAGGCATTCGAGAAGAACGGGACCTGGCCGGATAAGACCATGCTCGTACTGGAAGTGCGCGGCGCCGAAGGAAGAGGATCCATCAATCAGAAGGGCAATTATCAGGGCACCCTGATGGGTATGGAGGTACACGTGAAGGACGAGGCGCGCTTCCCCGGCAAGTGGGCTTTCTTTGGCTTCGACGACGGCGACACCGCAAAGATGACTCCGACCTCAGCCTCCTGCTATAGCTGCCACGCAGATCATGGCGCTGTGGACACAACTTTCGTTCAGTTCTATCCAACTCTTCTTCCGATCGCCAAGAGCAAGGGAACGTTGTCGGCTTCGTTTCTCAAAGAGGTGCCCATTCCAGTACGGAAACAGTAGCGACTAACTGCGCCCTCTCAGGAACGAGATCACATCGTCCGCCTCGACAATCCCTACCAGCTTGTCACCGCTGTTCACCACCGGCAGCGTGCGCAGGTTGTACTTGTCAAACAGCTCCGCCACCTGGTCCTCATCGGTGTCCACGCGGCAACTGATCACCTGGCCGCTCGATAACTCTGCCAGCCTCGCTCCCGGCTCGGCCAGCATCAGCCGGAGCAGCGGCACACTGCCCTTCAGCACCTCGTGCTGATCAATGAGGTAGACCTCATTCACCGTCTCCGGATCGCCTTCGAACCGCCGCAGCGCCTCCATTGCTTCCGACACGGCGCCATCATGCGGCACGGCTACGAAGTCCGTGGTCATATAGCCGGCGGCAGAGTCTTCGCGGAACTCGAGCAGTTCCTCCACTTCCTGCCGCTCCTCCGGTTCCATGCTTTCGAGAATCGCGTCGGAATGCGACTCCGGCAGATCCGCCAGCAGATCGGCCGCGGCATCGGGATCCATCTCTTCCACGATGTCCGCCGCGCCCTCGGAATCCATCGAGGTGATCAGCGAGCGCTGCAGCTTCGGCTCCACTTCTTCCAGCGCCTCGGCCGCCACTTCTTCATCCAGCGTCTGGAAGACCGCCTCGCGCTCCGCCGGCGCCAGATCTTCGAGGATGTCCGCAATGTCCGCCGGGTGCATCTGCGCCAGTCGCTCATGCTCGATCTTCAGCCGCACCCGTCTCGCCGGATCGACCTCGATCACGTCGACAAATTCCCAGGGAATCACCCGCGGCGGAATGCGGTTCGCAATTGCCGCTACGCGCGACGCCGGCAACAAGCCCTTCAGCATGCGCCGCGTCGCGCCGCGCAACCCCACCTCCACCTGCGTCACCTGCAGCGGCGTGCCGTGCTCCACCGCCTGCCACTTCAGGTCCACGTCATTTACGCGGACCACCTTGCGCCCGTACACGTCGATGATCTGGCGATCCAGCAGGTCCTGCTTGAGCAGCAGCGCACTCTCATGCGGATTCGCCGCCTGCGGCTCCGCGCCTGCCGCCATCATCAGCCCGCCCGCTCCGGTCAGGCTCAGGGCCTGCACATCAATGTGCTCGCGACCCCGCGGGCTCTTCACCACCAGCGACAGCACGCGGCCAGCGTCCGCTCCCGTGCCCACCGCCACATCCGCAACACGGCCGCGCATCTGCCCGGCGGCATCCACCACCGGTGTGCCCTCCAGCAGCGTCAGGCTGCTCTCCTGGCCATTGTTCGCGTGCATCAGCGCCGTCTCCGAGGGTGAGTCTAGAGCATTCGCCCGTAGCCATGAGATGCCGACACATATACGGCGCTGCTTTTCCGCGCGATGTCCTGAGAGAGCGAAAGACACCCGGTACTCAGCTCGTTCACAGAGATTGGACGTGAGCGACCAAAGGGAGCAAACCCAACATCCCGCGCCGCAGTCGCTTTTGCCTGGAAGGCGAGTCCCGCCGAAGGCGCCTTCGCCTGGACGGCCAGTCCTTAGTGAAGTGAGGGTGGCCCCTCATGGATGTGACGGATCACGATGGTGTCGTTCTTGAACTCCACGCGATCGTAATCGCGTCCCTGCGACTGCACGTAGCAGCCGCACTCGGTGTTCGCGTGGTGGTTCAGGCTGATGCCGTCCTGGGTTCCTTTCAGCTCCCGCTGCGCCTGCGCCAGTTTCATCTGCGCGTCGCTGGCCGCTTTGGTGGTGGCCTCGTTCTTGTTTGCTTGCTGCGCCTTCGACGCAGCGTCGGCCTTCGCCTGCGCGTCCGCGACCTCGGCCTTTGATTCCGCCAATTGTTTCTGCTCATCGGCAGTCAGCTTTTCCGTGCGCACCGGCGCCGGCGCCGGTTGCGCGGGCGCACCCGGGGTGAGTTGGGGAGACACAAGAAGGAGCGATAACAGCACGGTCCACATACCTTGATCCTACCGCGCTGCGGCCCATCTGGGCGCCATCCAGGGCAGAGGGGCGAAGATGGCCGCGGGCTCGACTTTACTGGAGAAAACCCTACCCGGCGCTGCGAAGTCGTGCGAAACCTTTTGCCTGGGTGACGGTCGTAATCCACTGTGCGCAGCAAGTTCGCGCCATTCGTCATAGAGAACCGGCCACGCTGTGGCGCACCGTTCTTGACATAGGGACAGGTTGCAAAGCAAACTGCCGGAACATGCGCTGCTGCACGCCGTTGGGCCCTGCGACAGCATTAGAGGTGCCATAGAGGAGTGAGAGTGACCGGATCCCAAGCAAGCCGCATTACCTACACGCTCGATTCCTCCCTCGACAGCGTCAACCGCGTCGAGCAAACCGCAGAACAAGTAGCACAGAAAGCCGGCTTTGACGATGACGAGGTCTTCCGAGTCTCAATGGCCGCCCGCGAAGGCGCGGTCAATGCCGTTCTCCACGGAAATGCTTACAGCCCCGACAAGCGCATCACCGCTTCCTTTGAAACCACCCCAAAGTCCCTCATCATCCGCATCACCGACCAGGGCCCCGGACTCGATCCTTCAACCCTGCCGGATCCCCTCGCCCCGGACAACCTGCTCCGCGGCTCCGGGCGCGGCATCTTCCTCATCCGCTCTTTTATGGATGAGGTGGAGTTCAAGCGGCTCAATCCCGGGACCGAGCTTACGCTCATCAAACATCTCGTCACCGCTTAGAGTGTTTTCACATTCGCTTTTTTGTCGTTCATCCGCTTCCCGGCCGGCCGCCGGACGAACACAGGATTTGCGAAAACCGTATATCGGATAGCAGCTTCGGTGATACTGTGGTCTCTCGAAGCTTCAACCAGAATCGTTGGGCGGCCGGCTCCAACACCCATCAAGCCGTAGCGCAGTCATCCTCAGGAGGATCTCTCAAGTGAGCAGCATTAAAATCTCGACTCGTCAGGTCGACGGCGTCACCGTTTTAGACACAAGCGGCCGCATCACCCTCGGCGAAGGCAGCGTCCAACTCCGTGATGCCGTGCGCGACCTGCTGTCCAAAGGACAGAAGCATATCCTGCTCAATCTCGGCGATGTCACCTACATCGACAGCTCGGGCATCGGAGAGCTGGTCAGCGCCTTCACCACGACCAAGAACCAGGGCGGCGAGCTGAAGCTGCTCAACCTGACCCGGAAGGTCCACGACCTGCTCCAGATCACAAAGCTCTACACCGTCTTCGACGTGAAGGACGACGAGGCCAGCGCCATCGCCGCCTTCAAAAAGTAACCACTCCTCGGCACACAAAGAGGCTGCCCACGCGGGCAGCCTCTTTGTGTTACAAGCGTTCACCGTCATCTCCTCATGAGGGTGGCGGGCCCTTGGGGAGCGTCGCGAGCGAAACAATGAACATCCCCAGAAGCACCAGAATCGGGACGAGCCATGCAGCAACACGCCGATCGTTGTAAGACTCAGGCAGAGACTCAGAGTTCGGGAGTCGACGCGCCGGCGGACGCAGAGCCCATGAAGCTAGCGTAAGGCCCGCCAAAACAAGCGGTCCCATCCAATTCGCCGTGCGGTCCCCAACCAGAAAGTGGGAAGCTGCCGCGCCGGTGTAGTTAAAGAACGCCCCAGCATAGGCCCATTCCTTCACCCGCAGAAACCCGGGAACAAATAGCACTATCGCGCACGGTATCTTCCAGACTCCAATGATTGTGAGAAGGTACAGCGGATAGCCCAGATGGGCCAGAACGACTCGAACGTACTCGATCCGCAAAAGATCCCAAATTCCTCCAGCCACCATTTCAAAGGCCACGACAGACGTGAATGTCCAATAGGCAATTGTGCAGATGCTTCGCAATAACTTGCCCCGACCCCGGGCGCCTCGAATGCCTGCTGCCATGCCGTTTGTGAGTGCTCCCATGATTCCTCAGTCTCCTCTTGCTCCCGCCAATGGAAGACGAAGGATCTCGACAGAATGTGACAGGCATAACCAGAGACGGACCGCTGGCATAGCCAGGTAACTCGCTACCCCGACGGGAAAAGGAATCGGGAATCGACTGCCAGGTCGCCCGCGGAATCCCACCGTGAGCGAGCGCCGGAAAGCGAACCCCAAAGCGCAGCACAGCGCCTCTGCCTGCATGGCAAATGCCTAAAACTTTACCTGCGGCGCCGTCCGCGCGCCTTCACTGGCCTGGAAGTACGCATTGTTTGGATGGAACCCTGCTATCCCCGCCCAGATGCTGTTCGGGAACTGCCCGATGAACGTGTTGTAGTCGCGCAGCTGTTCGTTGTACCGTCGCCGCGCTACCTGGATGCGGTTCTCCGTCCCCTCAAGCTGGTCCTGCAGCGAGAGGAAGTTCTGGTTGGCCTTCAGGTCTGGGTACGCCTCGGAGAGCGCCAGCAGCCGCCCCAGCGCGGAGTCCAGTTGGCCATTCGCCTGCATCTTGCCTTCCGGCGTCTTTGCATTCAGCAGGCCGGCGCGCGCATTCGCGATGTCGGCAAACACCGACTCTTCGTGCTTGGCATACCCCTTCACCGTCGCGACGAGATTTGGGATTAGGTCCGCGCGGCGCTGCAGCGTCGTGTCAATGTCCGACCAGGCGGCCTTCACTTCCTGATCCCTCTGCACCATCTGGTTCTTCGAACTCACATAGCTGCCGCCCACCAACAGCGCCAGCACCACAAGAATCACAACTCCAACGATCAAACCTTTCATTCGCCTGGCTCCTCAGAAATCGAAATTCCCCTGCAATCAGAACGACGCGCCGCCACCGCCGGAATCGCCGCCACCGCCACCGCTGAATCCTCCACCACCGCCACCACCGCCCCATCCACCGCCGCCGCCCCAGCCGCCCCCGCCCCAGTAGCCGCCATAGTAGCCGCGACGCCGCCCGCCAAAGACACGCGAGATAAGCAGGAAGATAGTGATGACCACCAGCCATCCGATGATTCGCGCGCCCGGCGCCGCCTGCTGCCGTGCGGGTTCCGGCGGCAAAGCCTGTGTGTTGTCCAGCGTGACCTTTGCGTCCGCTGCGATGATTCCGGCAAGCTGCTCGCTGCCGTTCGTCACCGCGGTATTGAAATCATTTGCCTGGATCGCCGAACGCAGCCCGCGGCCAATCCGCCCTGCCATGCTGTCCGTCACCACGCCTTCGAGCCCCAGCCCCACCTCAATGCGTCCGCGATGGTCCTCGGTGACCAGCAAAAGCAGGATGCCCCGGTTTGTCGCCTTGTCGCCGATCCCCCATTTGTGAAACAGGTCGTTAGTGAACTGCTCGATCGGCTCGTCTTCGAGTGTTCGGATCGTCACCACGAAGAGCTGCGCCTTGGCCCGCTGCTGCACCTGATAGCAGAGCGTATTTGTCTGGTCCGTGACCTGCGGCGACAGCACGTGCGCGAAATCGCTGACGTAATTCGAAGGCGCCGGCAGCTTTGCAACCTGCTCCGCCCGCAGCCCACAGCAGACAAGCAGAACAATCAGCAGCGCCAGCGAGCGAGAACGGCGAAGGAGCATCGTCGCCATTCTATCGTCCATCATCACCGCGCCCGAACAGTCACGTGGGCGGGACAAACAATGAACAACATGCTCACGCAAAAAAGTGGGCGCCGCGAAGGCGCCCCGAGCCGGTGTGCTGCATTTCTTTTCTGTTACGTCACATCTTCGCTTTCTGCGTCGTTCCCTTGGACTGCGCAATCTGCTGAATCTGTTGCAGGTGCTGTTCGATCACCTGGCTGCCCTGCGTTGCGAACTCCTTCATTGAAGGATTCTGCGTATTCTGCGCTTCCTGCTTGAACTCGCTCGCATCGGACTTGTGGTCCTTCACCATGTCCTTGATGTACGCCTGGTCGAACGCATCGCCCTGGAGCGCCTTCATCTTGTCCATCTTCTTCATCTGGCCTTTGGACGGCCCATCCGGCACCTTCACGCCCATCTGCTGGGCCGCCGGTTTCAAGGCATTCGCCATCTTCCCGTGGTCATCCACCATCTTCTGGGCGAACTGCTTCACCTGGTCGTCATTGCTCTTCTGGAGCGCCAGCTTGCCCATCTCCACTTCATCGATGCTCCCTTCGAGCGCCTTCTTCACAAACGCCTTATCCATTGCTGGACCTGCATTCATTGGGTTCGCGCCCGTCTGATCCATCTGCTGTTGCTGCTGCTGCATATTCGGCGACTGCGATTGCGGAGACTGCTGCGGCTGCATCTGTCCCCCGCCACCCGGCGCCTGCCCCAACATGGGCGTACAGCACAGCGCCGCCGCCACCGCCAGATTCCACATTCTTATTGCCTGCATTGGTCGTCTCCTTGCTCTTCTGCGGATTGCGCCCCTCAGGCGCTTCGAGGCATAAACCGCGGCCACGCCCACGCGTTCCGCAACTACACAGACAATTGCCTCTTTCGGTAAGTAGCATCCTGTGGCCCCTCCGTTGCCCGCCTATTGCAGCTTCTTCGGTGCAGTGTGCGTGCGTCGAAATTTATTCCATTCGCCAAGCAACCAACCCCGCGCAAGGCTCCAGATATTCTGGAACCATGCACGAAACTCAGCTCCTGCCTCCCGCCGCGCGCCGCGAGCCCACGTCCGCCATCCACCATGGCCACACCCTCCAGGACGACTACCCATGGCTGCGCAACAAAGACTCCGAGGAGGTCACCGCCTACCTCCAGGCCGAGAACGCCTATGCCGAAGCATGGATGGCGCCCACCAAAGACCTGCAGGAAACCCTCTACCGCGAGATGCTCTCGCACATCAAGGAGACCGACGAGTCCTACCCTTACCAGTACGCCGGGTACTATTACTACTCGCGCACCGTCGAAGGCTCGCAGTACACCATCCACTGTCGCCGCAAGGGCTCCATGGAAGCTCCCGAGGAGATCATCCTCGACGGCAACCAGCTTGCCATCGGCCATCCCTTCATGGCACTCGGCGCCTTCGCCATCTCCGACGATCAGAACCTGCTTGCCTATTCCGTCGACCACACCGGCTTTCGCCAGTACACGCTGCACGTCAAAGACCTGCGCACCGGTCAGACGCTCGCCGACACCGCCGAGCGCGTCGGCTCCATCGTGTGGGCCAATGACAACGCCACGCTCTTCTACTCAGTAGAAGACGAAGAGACAAAGCGCCATTACCGGCTCTACCGCCACACGCTTGGCGCCCCGCAGTCCGCCGACACCCTGGTCTTCGAAGAGCCCGACGAACGCTTCAACATCGGCGCCGGCAAGACGCGTGACCGGCAGTACATCCTGCTCGAGATCGGCAGCCACACGGCCAGCGAAGCCCACTTCCTTCCTGCAGCCGAACCCCCCGCCGCCTGGACGCTCATCGAGCCCCGCCGCGACAACATCGAGTACTATGCCGACCACCGAAACGGACTCTTCTACATCCGCGCCAACGACACCGGCCGAAACTTCCGCCTCGTCACCACGCCGGTCGATCAGCCCTCCAGCCGGAACTGGCATGATCTGATTCCTCACCGCGAAGACGTCATGCTCGAAGACGTCGATCTCTTCTCCGGCTTCGCGGCCATCGGCACGCGATCCAACGGTCTGCCCCACATCGAAATTTCGCTCTTCGACGGCGACACGCTCGGCGCCCCGCGCGAGATTGCCCTGCCCGAGCCGGTTTACTCCGTGCACGGCGGGGCGAATCCCGACTTCCAGGCCACAAGCTACCGCTATGGTTACCAATCCCTGGTCACGCCCGCGTCCGTCTACGAACTCGACATCGCCGGCTTTACATCAATTCTGCGCAAGCAGCAGGAAGTCCCCGGCGGCTTCGATCGCGCCAGCTATGCCTCGGAGCGTGTCTTCGCCAGCGCCGAGGATGGCGCCCGCATCCCCGTCTCCATCGTCTATCGCCGCGACCGGAAGACCACGAGCAATCCGCTGCACGTCTATGCCTACGGCTCGTATGGCTACTCATTGCCGGTCGGCTTCAACAGCAATCGACTTAGCCTGCTCGATCGCGGCGTGGTGCTCGCCTATGCGCATATCCGCGGCGGCGGTGACATGGGCAAGCCCTGGCACGATGCCGGCCGGCTCATGCAGAAGCGCAACACCTTCACCGACTTCATCACCGCGGTCGAGCACCTCACGCGCAACGGCTACGGCGATCCGGCACGCGTTTCGATCGAAGGCGGCAGCGCCGGCGGTCTGCTGATGGGCGCGGTAGTCAACATGCGGCCCGAGCTCTTTGGCGCCGTTCACGCTGCTGTACCGTTCCTCGACGTCATGAACACCATGCTGGATGCATCGCTTCCCCTTACGATAGGTGAGTACCTCGAGTGGGGCAATCCGAACGAAGAGGCGGCTTATCGCTATATGCGGAGCTACAGCCCTTACGACAACCTGGAGAAACGTGATTACCCGGCGATGCTGGTCACCACCAGCTTCAACGACAGCCAGGTAATGTATTGGGAACCAGCCAAATACGTGGCCAAACTGCGGCGTTTAAAGACGAATAATACGCCTCT
>DASVAI010000250.1:0-12598 GCA_036376445.1 Acidobacteriaceae bacterium | reverse complement strand
GGCACGCAAGAACTCGCTGGACTTTCTCGCAGCCCATGGTCTGACGGAAAAACAAGCGGCAGATGGGCAAATACCCAAGAAAGAATGCCCGAAGCTGGCGGATATGAATGGTCCATTGGTGAATGAGGCGATGGACTCGCTACATAAAGCAATCGACTTGCGTCCCTCCTACGAAGACGCGATGGCGTACCTGAACCTGGCCTATCGCCGTAAGGCGGAAATAGAGTGCGGGGACGATGACGCGCGCAAAGCCGATATCCAGCAGGCTCAGGATTGGATTCAGAAGGCGCTGGGCGCCCGCAAGGCAAACGTCCAGAAGGCCAACCAGGCTGCTCAGGGCGGAGCTCATCCTTCGCAATAACCTGCGCAAGCTTGTAGAGAGGCAACAAAGGAGTCCGGCGACGGGCTCCTTCTCGTTTTTCGGCTTCTACGGCGGGGATTCGTGCCTCAGAACGGCCGAGCGGGTGCGGCAGTTTAGAATGCGTGACTGGTGGCCTCCATTCGCAAGATCCTGATCGCCAACCGAGGCGAAATCGCCCTGCGCCTCCTACGGGCCTGCCGTGAGCTGGGTATCTCGCCAGTTGCGGTGTACTCAGATGCAGACCGCAACGCACTGCACGTGCTGCACGCCGACGAAGCCTATCGGCTCGGTCCGGCTCCGTCGGTGGAGTCATACCTAAGGGGCGCCCACATTCTCGACATCGCGCAGCGGTGCGGCGCGGACGCAATCCATCCCGGATATGGCTTTCTTTCTGAGAACGCGGACTTCGCGGAGGCATGCACGGCGGCTGGGATTACGTTCATCGGCCCGCCGCCATCTGCGATGCGGGAGCTTGGTTCGAAGACGCGTGCACGCGCCGCTGCAGATCGCGCGCGGATGCCCCGCACTCCGGGATCGGTGCGAGGACTGGCGTCGCCGGAAGAAGCACTGCAGATCGCGGCGGAGATTGGCTATCCCGTGATGCTGAAGGCCGCGGCCGGCGGCGGCGGCAAGGGAATGCGAGCGATCCAGACGCCGGGTGAGCTGCCGTCGGCCTTTGTGTCAGCCAGTGATGAGGCGGCACGGGCCTTCGGCTCCGGCGAAGTGTACCTGGAGAAGCTGATCGAGCGGCCGCGGCACATCGAGATTCAGTTGCTCGCCGATCAGCATGGGAACGTGGTCTACCTGGGCGAGCGCGAATGCTCGGTGCAGCGGCGCCATCAGAAGGTGATTGAGGAAGCGCCTTCCCCAGTGGTGGGGCCAGAGCTTCGCCGACGCATGGGGGAAGCTGCCTGCCGGCTGGCGCGCGAGGCGGGCTACGTGAATGCGGGCACGGTGGAGTTTCTGGTGGATGAGGCGCAGAACTTCTACTTCCTGGAAGTGAACACGCGCCTGCAGGTGGAGCATGCGGTGACGGAACTGGTCACCGGGCTGGACCTGGTGCATCTGCAGATTGCGATTGCCGAGGGCAAGGCGCTGCCGTTTAGACAGGAAGAGATTATGCTGCGCGGTCATGCCATGGAGGTGCGGGTGTATGCGGAGGACCCCGAGACCGGATTTCTGCCGTCGCCGGGGCGGATCACGAAGCTGCTGCGACCGGGCGGACCAGGCTTACGCGAGGACGAGGGCGTGTACGAGGGCTGGGAGGTGCCGACAGAGTATGATCCGATGCTCTCGAAGCTGATCGCTTACGCGCCGGACCGTGCGACGGCGATTGCGCGGCTGGGCTGCGCACTTGATGAATATGTGATCGGCGGAATCCGAACCAACCTGAAGTTTCTCCGCCGCGTGTTGGATGACCCGGAGTTTCGTGCCGCACGCATCGACACCGGCTATCTGGATCGCATGCCTGGGCAGCCGGCGGCGACAAATAATCCTGCTGCAAACTGTACAGCAGATGCGGCGGCGGTGGCAGCATTGCGTTTTGCGGCTCCTGCGATGCAGCGGCCGCAGACAAACACACAGACGCCATGGCAGAACGATGCTTTCCGACGGGGGCTGCGCCGATGAGCCTTCTGGCGGTGGACGTCGAGGTGGACGGCGTCGTGCACAAGCTGGCGCTGGAACGCCGAGACGAAGGGTGGATGCTGCAAATGGATGGCCGGTTCATCCCCGTGGACCTGACGGAGCCGATGCCGGGAGTGCTGTCATTGCTGATCGACGATGGGGATGCAGGCGTACGCTCCTATCGCTGCGTGCGCACCGAGTGCGCGGGCGAAGAGACGATTGCCGTCGGCAGTGAAGTTCATCGCGTTACGGTCAGTGATCCACGGTCGCTGCGCGGACAGCGCAGGGGCATGGGCGCGGCGAACGGCGCGTTGCAGATCAAGGCCTCTATGCCAGGGCGTATTGCGCGTGTGTTGGTGAAAGCGGGCGAGACAGTGAAGAACCAGCAGGGTGTCGTCGTGATTGAAGCGATGAAGATGCAGAACGAGTTGAAGGCGACGCGCGATGGCCGCGTGGCGGAACTGCGCGTGGCAGCAGGCGACAAGGTCTCTGCCGGCCAGGTGCTGGCGGTCATCGAGTGAGAGTTTAGCGGATTCGCTCGCGGCAGCCGCTGTGCCAACTGCGGAACGCTGCATCGAGGATCTGCTGGTTCTGCAGTCCGTCTTCCGCGCTGCTGGCGTAGGTTCCGGCGCCTTCGATCGCGGCCGAGAACGCGTCCAGCATGCGGCTGTAGGCGTCCGCATTGGAGATAGTCTCCTGATTCACAACTTTGCCGGCAGCGTGCTGCACGATAGTGACCTCCCGGTCCACGTTGAGGCCGCTCTCCGCGCTGAGGACGCCGTCTTCTCCGACCACTTCTATGAATGTACGATAGAGCGCTCGGAAGCTTACCTGAACACTGGCCAGTACGCCGCGATTGAACTCCAGGGTGATAGCTGCGCTCTCTTCGAGCTCGTGCTCCGGTGACGGTGCCTGGGTTGTACTGGAGTGCGCGAGCATACTGACGGCGAGCACCTCCTGCTGGAGGAGAAAGCGCAGCGCATCGATGGCGTGGATCCCCACGTCTCCGACAGGGCCGCCGCAGGCCATCGCGCCGTTGTCGATCCACGTGCGCGGACTGTTGCAGGCGAGGAAGCAGAAATGCGCGGAGGCGAAAACCGGAGCGCCGATCACACCTGAAGCAAGAAGTTCGCGCATGCGCAGGAGTGAGGGGTTATAGCGGAAGTTCTGGGCCACGCCGAGTAGACGCCTGGCAGTCCGTGCCGCTTTCGCCATCCGCCCTGCTTCGGCGGCCGTCATGGCCATGGGCTTTTCGCAAAGGACCGGCTTGCCGTAGCGCAGGGCCAGCAGCGTGTGATCGAAGTGCAGCGCGTCCGGGCTGGCGACAAAGACAGCATCGACATCGGGAGAAGCGCAGAGTTCCTCCGGTGACGCGAAGACGCGGCGTATGCCGTACTGCTCAGCATTCTCGCGGGCACGCTCCTGATTACGCCGCCAGATTCCAGCGAGCTGCGAGTTCGAGGTGTGCTCGAATGCCGTCGCGAGACGGCGCTCGCCATGATGGCCGAAGCCTAGAATGCCGTAACGGACCATCCGCCCATCCTAAGCTAACGAAGGCTCAGCGAGTCTTAAGATCATTGCGATAGATCATTCCACTCTTCATCACGAAGACGGGATGTTGAAGCACGGTGATGTCTTCGAGTGGATTTCCCTGCACAGCCACAGCGTCTGCCCACTTGCCGGGATCGAGCGAGCCCACGCGGTCGCTCCAACCCATCAGATCGGCCGCATTCACGGTGCCGGCGCGCAGCGCCTCGAGCGGCGTCATGCCGAAGTCGCGAACGTAGACCTCAAACTCGTGCGCATTAAGCCCGTGTGGATAGACCGCTGCGTCAGTTCCCATCGCCACCTTCACGCCGGCAGTAATCGCGTGTTTCGCGTTGGCCTTTTCGACCGCGCTGACATCCTGCATCTTCTTCAGGTAGAAGGTCGGCAGGTGAGCATTGTCGCGGACCCAGTCGATGAGATAGGCAGTGGGAACGAAGTAGGTGCCCTTCTCCTTCATCATCCTGATGTCTTCGTCGTTCATGTAGGTGCCGTGTTCGATGGAGTCGACGCCGGCTTCGCTGGCCCACAGGATGCCCTGTGCTCCGTGAGCATGCGCGGCGACCTTGCGGCCGAGCCGGTGGGCGTCTGCGACAATAGCCTGCATCTCCTCCAGGGTGTACTGGCTGGCCTGCGGATCATCGCCTTTGGAGAGCACGCCGCCGGTAGCTCCGATCTTGATGAGGTCTGCGCCATATTTGATGTTCATGCGGACCATGTGCTGCACCGCGGGAATACCATCGGCGACGCCATCAGCGGTCACGTGATACTGCTCGGGCAACAGGTTGTTATCCATGTGGCCCCCGGTGATGCCGAGCGCCGGACCGCTCACCTGCATGTGCGGGCCCTCGATGAGCCCCTCGTTGATCGAGTCGCGCAGATCAACATCCGCAAAGCCATCTGCGCCCACGTTGCGCACAGTGGTGATGCCGGCTTCCAGCGTGATCTTTGCGTTATGCGCGCCGATCAGCGCGCTCTTCGCAACGCTGGTGGAGAGCTCATGATAGGGCTCGAAGTTGGTCTGGTCCGTCAGGTGAGTGTGCACGTCGATCATGCCCGGGAGCAGCGTGGCGTTGCCGAGGTCGATGACATTGTCGCCCGGCTGCGCCTGGAGCTGCGCGGTGGGCTGTACGGAGACAATGCGGTCGCCAGAGACCACGAGTGTCTGCGCATCAAGGAGGCGGCCTGCGCGGACATCCACCAGATGGGCGGCGCGGACGAGGGTGCGACCGGCAGGTTTGGCCTGAGCTGGGCCGAGCGCAGGAAACGTGAGCAGGCAGATTGAGAGCAGCAGGAATGCGCGATGGAGCACGGGCGGCGGTCCTCCGGAAAGGTGAACCAGTGTAACAAGCCTCTGGAAGTCAGGCCGGAGAACGAATCAAACTCCGGCTACTGGCCGCCCTTTTTGAAGATGTCTTCAGCGTAGTAGTTCTCGACGTGGGCCTGATCACGGAGCATCTGGTCATACGCGTTGCGTAGTAGCTGGGAGCGACTCTGTCGCAGGCTCGCGCGAATGGTCTGCTGTACGCGGGGATCATTGATCTGATACTGGCCCGCGGCTTCCTTATCGAGCAGCTTGTAGATGGCGTAGGCGTCCACCTTGTGCTCCTGATCGTAGATGGGGAGCACAGGGGTGATCTGACCAGGCTTGAGTTGAGAGATGGCAGCGAAGGCGCCGGGGTCCTGGCGAAGTTGCGATTCGGAAAGCGCACCCATGTCGCCTCCGCTGCTCGCGTTGTTGCTCTGCTGGCTGAACTGGGTAGCGAGCGCGCCAAAGTCGTCGCCGCTTTCGAGCCGCGTGTGGATGGCGTCGATCCGCTTCTTCGCTTCCGCTTCGGTAATGCTCTTGCTGCTGGCCATATTGCCGGGCTGCTGCGGCGGGATGGCAGATATGACGATCTCGGCAATGTGGAACTCGGGCTCCACTAGGTTGAACTGGGATTTGTTCGCGTTGTAGTACTCGGTGATATCCGCGTCCGTAATGTTGATCTTCGAGAGGATCTCCTTGTTCATCAATTTGTCAGTCGTGAGGCTGCGGCGGATGTCGCGCTTGAGATCATCGAGAGTCATGTTCTTCGCCTTGAGTTGGCGATCGAACTCCTCCTGCGTGAAGGGAGTCTTGATCTCGGCGAGCTTGGCGTCGACCTCCTCATCGGTAGCGACCAGGTTCAATTTGGCTGCTCGCTGCTGCTTGATATCGTCATCGATGAGGTTGCGCAGGATCTCCAGATGCGCGATCTGGGACTGGATCTGCGAAGGCTGCGGGCCATTTCCCATGTTGCTGCGGTAGTAGCGTTCGAGCGTCGCGCGGTCTATCGGGTGCCCGTTGACGGTGGCGACGACATCCGGCTGGTGCGGGCGGCTGCAGCCCGTGGCCAGGACGAAGCAGCCAAGGCTGAGGGTGAGCCAGAGATTGGGACGGCGGAGAAAGGGTGTGGCAGGCCGGGTTGCAGGCAGCGGAACTTCTGGCACTCTGTCTCCTCCAGGAGGCGCTCGCGCCTCGCCGGTCTGGCGCGAAGGACCATTAGCCGGCTCACAAAGCTTATCGTATCGCCGCGCGGCGGTCAGGCCAGTCTACTGTGACTCGCCAGGCGTCTTTTCCGGGGACACAGGTTTGGGAGACACTGCATCGGCTCGTACGGGGGGCGTAATCCCGTCCGCCTTGAGCGCGCGGTCAATCGTATCCCACACGGCGGAGGTTGGCTGCGCTCCGGGGGCGACTCGCTCGCCGTCGACAAAGAGCTGCGGAGTGCCCTCGATGCCGAGTTTTTCGCCCTCGCGCATAGAGGCGTGCACGGTGGATTCGTCCTGTTTGGCGAGGCACGCGTTGAGCCTGGATTCGTTCAGGCCGTATTTTTTGCCAAGTGTGCGAGCCTGCTCGTCGAGCGTGCTGAAGGCCTGTTTCGGATCATCGCGGGCGCCTTCGATCTCATGCCCGTGCGCATGGGCATAGTCGATGAACTCCCAGTAGGCCTCACTCTTTTGATCGGCGAGGCAGTTGGCGTCCACGGCAGCATGCATGGCCCAGGGATGAATCTCGACCAGCGGGTAGTCCTTATAGACAAAGCGGACGAGGCCCTTGTAGTGATCGATGGTCGCCGGGAAGAGCTCTTCATGCATGCGAGCGCAGTAAGGGCACTGGAGGTCGTCGTAGTTCACGACCGTCACCTTGGCCTCCGCGTTGCCGCGAATCGGACGATGGTCGATGGAATAGATGGACTGCGGATCCTTGCTGATATCGAACTTTTCGAGGCGGGCAAGCGTATTGCCGTCTTTTGAGAGCAGGAACGTGACGGTGGTCTGCTTGCCGTTGTGCGAGAAGGTGACAGGCAGATTGTCGTAGCCCGGGATGTCGCTCTTCGTCTTGCCGCCGAAAGAGATGTCGTAATCGGGCGGAACGTTGAACTGGGAGCGCACCAGCACCTCAATGCGACGATCGACCGAGGCAGAGGGAGGAGAGGTCTGGGCCCGGCAGCCGAAGATCGCGATGGCCGCGAGGGAACAGAGAAGAACAAATCGGGTACGGAACAAACAAACCGCCTTTCGCTCAAAAACGACGAACACTCTATTATCGCAGGGCGCGGCGGGGCTGGCGAAGGGGCTCTTTCAATGCTTCGGCTTGCTCAGGCTGCGCGCGGCCTGGCTTATGAGGTAGCGCCCTTCATCGCTGGAGACGGGCTCAAGGTCCATGGAGAGCACGTAGTTATCGCCCATGACGCTGATCTGCGCTCGGACGTAGTAGATCTTGTCAGGTTCGGCGGTGAAGTTATAGAGCGACACTTGATCGGACAGCTTGCCGAAGTGGGACTGCCCGCGGGAGCAGAGGTGGTGCTCGCCGGGGTCGATGCCGGCCGTAACGTAGGTGAATCCCTGGGTGGCTCCAATCCAACGGCCGTCGAGACCGTGCTTCAAGGTGGGGCGGCCGAACTGCCCTTTATCGCGCAGATTGAAGAGCTCGATGATATAGAGGTGGCCTTGCCGGGCTCCGGCGCGCTGTCTGGTCCTTTATTTTGCCACGCTCCACGTCGAATGAGATCTTTCCATCGCCGCAGGCGGCGAGCGGAGGCGCGGCAAACGCCGAGAGTACGGATGGACTCTGTGCGCCGATCGGCAGTGCGCACAACAGGACGAACGATAAGGAATGGCGCAAGTTGACCGCCATGCATTGCGATCTGCGCGAGATCGTATGTCGTGGGGGCCGGGCCGCGCCATCCCCCGAATCGGGCGCGGTCAGTAGATCAGTTGCGAGCGATTGATATTGCCTGCGGTGCCGATACCAGCCAGGGTGAAATTGAAGCTCTCATAGTTCTCATTGCGCTCCGGGCCGAGCGCAAGCCGGCGATATTCGATCGTGATGCCGCAGCAGTTCCAGTTGTAGCTGGCCTGCGCACCCCCATATTGAAGCTGCGTCTGGTTCAAATCGTAGCCCAGATTGAGCGCTCCACTGAAGCCGGGCTTCGTTGCGCCGCCGTAACCGAAGGTCGAGCGAAGCTGCTCGTAGTTGGTCACAGGCGTGGGTACCGTAGTGGGGTTCAAAGCGTCCAGCCGCACATGGCCGACAGAGCCGAAGAAGCCGGAGCGGCGCGCCTCGAGGTAGATGTTGCTGCCGTTAATGCGGCCAGCGTGAGGATCGTAGTCGAGGTCCCAGCCGAAGCCGAGGGATTGGTTGGTGCGCAGTGCGAGGCGGGAGATTAGTGGAGAGTAGTCGCGGGGTCCGTTGAGGAAAGCGATCGCGGTCAAGTCCAGCGTGGAGGAGAGCACATTGCGACGATTGTCCATGACAGCGCCGCCGAAGTTGGGGTCAAAGAAGTGCTTCTGGGCGAGCGTCCACGTGAGCGATTCACTCGTCTCTGTGCTGGAGCAGTCGTGGTAATCGACCGGCAGATAGATGCGGCCGTAACCTTCGGGCGGAAGAGGCGGGTTGGCGCATGGCCGCGGATGAAGCCGCTTCAGATAAAAACGTTGCGTGACGGAGTACTCGATCTCGTTGGTATTGCTGGCCAAGTCCGTGGGATCAAAGCGCAGAACGTTGCCGAAGTTGTCGATACCGGAGACGAATCGGTAACGCGCCCCGGGCTCAATGGCATGGCGAAGAACGCGGTCATGATGGACGAGCCAGGCCGGGGCGAAGTCGCGTTCGACGACAGGAGCGCGCAACTCGACGCCGGCCTCGATGTCCTTGCGGTTGAGGCTGGCAGAGCGATAGATGGGGACATAGGAACTGGTGAGCGGATTGAGTGTGTAAGCAGGAGCCTGGCTCTTGCTGTAGAAGGTCTCGCGCACCGCGAATTCCGGACGAATATCGAGCCCGCGAAAATGCAGAGGCGAAGAAAGCGATGGATGCGCATCGATGCGCGCCACTTCATGAGCGGTTTGGAAGCCGGCTTCGTGGCGGTTGAGACCGGCGCCGCTACCATCGACGCTCCAGAAGAAAGGCGTCCCGTCGAGGCGGCGCTCGAGGACGCTGGCATCCACTATGGGCAGATGCGCGATAACCACGTCCTGGATGAACGGGCTGACCTGGGCGTAGTTGACATAGCGGTTGAAGCTCCCCGTTTCCGAGATGCCGTTGTCGTTGTGCGTGAGATAGATGCTGGAGTTCACCTGGGTTGCGGTGGCCTGCGAAAAGTTTTCGGCGAAGGCTTCACGATAGATGATGGAACTCAGATATTCGGCATTGCTGACGAGTCGCGTATGCGGGCCGAAGCTGTAGCGGCCGTTGAGAAGGATGTCCTGGCCGCCCTGGTCAACTAGCTTGGGCGGAGTGCCCAGCATAATGCCCCGATCGAAGAGCGCAGTGAAGCGAATGTCGGCGAAGTCGTCGCCGCGACCGCGATAGCGAAACTCACCGCTGGGCGCCCAGCCTCGCTTGGAATAGTAGTCGGTGCCGAGCGTCAGATCCGCGCTGCGATTGATCGCGAAGTAATACTGTTCGCCGAAGACGCTGCCCTTCGTGTTGGACTGCGAGTAGACAGGGATCAGAAAGCCGGATTGGCGATCCGATGACATCACGGGATGGGTGAAATAAGGCAGATACACGATCGGAATATTGAGTACGCGGAAGAGCGCATTGCGCGCGCTGGCCTGTCCGTCAGCCATGTCGATCCGGCCGGCCGCGATCACCCAGTCCGGATGCGGTAGCCGGCAGGATGTCATGGTGCCGCCGATCACGCGAAACTGGTCCGGCCCGCTCTTGATGACGACCTTTCCCGTGAAGAGGAACGGATTCGTCGTAGTGTAGATCACTTTCTTTCGGCTGATGTTTTCGCGCACGCCGACGCTGCCGGTGACGTTGTAAAAGCGCCCGGTGTCAAGATCGAGATTGAGTGTGGCGTGATCCGCGAGGATGTGTTCATCGGAGGGACCGCCATCGAGCTCGACGTGCCCTTCGGCGCGAGCCTCGCCGGTGTCCTCGTTGTAGTTCATCCTGTCGGCGCGAACGATGTAGTCCTTGTATCGGATCTCAACATCGCCGAGCAGGGTGTACACGTCGCCGTCCTTTCGCTGCGTGTTCGCGGCGATATGGACCGGAACCATTATCCTGCCGGGGCCAGGAACAGGCTCGAGACGCGGCAGGTCGTCCGCGTCGGGAGCGTCGGGCAGCGAGGCGGAGTCAGTGGGCTGCGACTGCTGTGCGGGTACCGGCCTTGATTCCGGGTGCCCGCTCTGCCACGCCCAAACTGCAAGCTGCGGATGACACAGCCACACCACCGTGATACATAAAAAACTGCGCAGGTTCTTCGGCACGGGCAAGGCCAGAATAGAGCATTTTCCCTGCAGGAGCAGAGGTCATGCGAATGCGATCGCGGTCTGTCGTGAGAGACGGCTCGTGCGCAAAGGAGTTTCGCATTTCCGCTGCACGCAGGAGATAGTGATCTACAGTGACGGCGCTTGCTTCGCGGCCGCAATGAAAGCCGGAAGCAGAGACGAGAGAGATGGCAAAGTTCGTGCCGGATGACGTGCCGGCGTGGAAGACAGAGCTGACCCAGAAGCTGGCGGCAAGTCGCGCGCGGCGATCGGGCCGGGCCGCCGGCAGCCAGCCTCGCCTGCCTCTTGACCGCTCCGCTCAGGATTCCGATGCAGATTCGGGCCGTTCCAATGTGGCCGCTGCCGTGGCTGCGCGCTATGCGAGCAGGCCCAGCTATCGTGAGGTGCTCGAGCGCGAGGCGGAGGCGGCAGCCTTGGCCGCGGAGAAGGCATTGCTGGATGCGCAGGCCGCGCAGGAAGCCGTGCGCCGCCGCATGGAAGATGCACGCGTCGCTGAAGCCGCTGCAGCAGAGGCGCGGGAGGCAGAAGAATTGCTGCGCGCGGAGCAGGAGAGCGCGGAGCAGGAAGCGATTGAAGTGCGCTACGAACTGGATGAGCGCACGCGACGCCAGATGGAAGCTTACGAGGCGCGCAGGAGCTCGCGGCCGCCGCTCTCATCACATCAGCCGCTGCCGCCGCAGAGACATGACTTCTCCGATCCGCTGGAGGAAGAGACGATAGCGCCGGCGATTCCGTTGACGGCGAACCTGATCGAATTTCCACGCGAGTTGGTCGCCCCGCGGAAAGCACGCCCGAGGTTGGCGGAGGGACCGCTGCGCGATACCGAGCCGCAACCGGGTCAACTGCGTATTTTTGAAGTAGAGCCGGAGATGATCGATCACCGGCCAGCAATGGCGACTGCAACGGAAGGGCTGGACTGGTCAGCCATTCGCCTGGAAGCGCCGGAGCCCGAGCCTGTGCGGCGCGCGACGCGCCGCGTGGACGTGGAAGAGGTGCTGATTCGGCCGGCGCCGTTTGAAGACCGCCTGATGGCTGCGCTGGTGGACGGCGCACTCAGCTTTGCAGGATTCCTGATCTTCGTATTTGTTTTCAGTTCGTGCACGGCGCACCCGCCGTCGGGCAGAACTGCGATGGCGGCTACGTTCCTTGCTCTGGTGGGCACCTTTATTGCCTATCAATGGCTATTCTTCCGCTTCGGCGAGAGCACGCCGGGCATGATATATGCCCGCATCGCGCTGTGCACGCTGGACGATGACAATCCGACACGGACGGCGATGCAGAGGCGTGTGGGCGCACTCCTGCTCTCCGCACTGCCCCTCGGGTTAGGTCTGCTGTGGGCCGTTTTCGACGAAGACCAACTCGGCTGGCACGATCGGATCAGCGGAACCTATCAGCGGTCGTACAAGTAAAAACCTGCTGCGCTGGATACAACCCTGCTTTGCTTCTCTGCTCGGGCATGTGATCGAATTGCAGTGTGAATCGCCGCCGGTTTCTTAAGTTTTCCGCGCTCAGCACTGCTGCTCTCCATCCTGTCGGGCGTTTTCTCGCACAACCTGCGCCGCTGCCAGTGACGCTGAGGATCGGCAAGCCGACAGGCCGTCATATTGCGCCCGATTTTGCCGGCTTGAGTTATGAATCTGCGCAGCTCAGCGATTCGAGTTTCTTCACTGCCGATAACAAGCAGCTCATCGACTTAGTGGCTGGGCTGGGGGAGCGCGGCGTGCTGCGTATTGGTGGCAACACCAGCGAATACTGCTTCTGGAAGCACGATCCGCAGGCGCATGGGGTGTCGCCGAATCCGCTGCAGGAGGCGATCGGGCCGGACAAAGGCAATGAAGAGCCACCACATCGGGTCATCACCGAGCATGCGATTCACAACCTTCGGCACTTTCTCGACCGGCTTCCGGGATGGTCACTGATCTATGGTCTCAACCTGGGGTTGGGCACGCCGGAGATGGCGGCGTCGGAAGCAGCATTTGTCGCTCATGTGATGGGGACGAAGCTGCTGGCATTTCAGATGGCGAACGAGCCGGACCTCTTCTACAGAAACGGGTTGCGGCCGGGCAGTTACAACGCGGAGCAGTTCATCGCCGAGTGGCGGCGTTTTTTTTGGGCGGTCCGCAAACGCGTGCCGGGTGCGCCATTCGCAGGACCGGACACCGCTTATAACAATGATTGGCTGGTGCCGTTCGCGAAGGCGTTTCGCAATGATGTGAAGTTTGTTTCGTCGCACTACTACGCAGAGGGACCGCCGAGTGACCCCTCCATGGATATTCCTCGTCTGCTGCGTCCGGACGC
>DASVAI010000225.1:0-6394 GCA_036376445.1 Acidobacteriaceae bacterium | reverse complement strand
TCGTCCTCGAGGTGCGCGGCAATCGCCTCGCCTTCGCGGTCCGGGTCAGGCGCCAGATAAATGCTGGTCGATTTGCCCGCAAGCTTGCGCAGCCGGTCGACCACCTTCACCTTGTCCGGCATCACGATCAGGTCCGGTTCAAAGGTGCCATGCGTCAGGTCGACGCCAATCTTGTTTTTTGGCAGGTCCTTAACGTGACCGATCGATGCCTCGACCGTGAAGTCCTTGCCCAGATACTTTCCGATGGATTTCGCCTTCGCAGGCGACTCGACAATAACCAGTGATTTACTCATTGCTTCCCTTCACTTCCGCCTGCTCTCCGTTCCGGCCGCGGATCTGCCGGTGCGCCTCCAGGAATGTCCTGGCTACGCTCCTGTACCGGGGTGGTCCGTTTGGTAGTGGACCGGCCCCCGGCAACTTCCGAACCCTACCATGCGCTCCTGCAACTGTCCAAACTCGCTACCAAACGCGTCCAAATGCGTTCAAAACGTGCTCCGAAAGGCCGCTTCCGAGACAAAAGTCAGACGTGCCGCCGCCCCCAAAGTCGCCAAATATCCTGTGGAAGGAGTTACCAGACCATCAGCACGGCGCGGGAAAGTCAACCCGTTTCGTCACATCCGGCGAACATAGTTTTTGCCCGGTAGCTGCCGGATATGATTGTTCAGCTCCAGCTCAAAAAGCGCAGTAAATATCTCAGCGGACGTGACTTGCCCCTCCAGCCGCTCGAGCAGTTCCTCAATCTGAACCGCTTCATCCATCCGCAACTGGCCATAAACTGCGGTCTCTGGGGGGCTCAGGGGAGGGCCGGAAGGCAGGGCCGTTTCACCCTGCCGAAGTAATGATGCAGTTACCCCCGCCTCGGATTCGAAAAGCGTGTCCTGCCCGGGTTCCGCGGACCTTGAAGTGCCGTCTAACTCCAATCGAATCTGTGAGGGAAGCTCCTCCCACACATCCTCCCAGGTAGCCACCAGCTTCGCTCCCTGCTTGATCAACGTATTCGGCCCCCACGCATTCCGGCTGGTCACATTTCCGGGCACAGCATAAACATCGCGGTTCTGCTCCAGCGCGCAGCGCGCCGTCACTCGGGTGCCGCTCTGCTCCCCGGCCTCCACCACCAGCACCCCGACACTCATGCCGCTGATAATCCGGTTGCGTAGCGGGAAATTCTGCGGCGCCGGAAACGTCCCCATCGGCTGCTCGGAGACGATCGTGCCGCCCGAGAGCACGATGTCCTCTGCCAATCGCTTGTTTTCTTTCGGATACACCACATCCAGCCCCGTGCCCCAGACCGCAACCGTCCTGCCGCCGGCGCTCAGGGCGCCCTTATGCGCCGCAGTGTCCACGCCACGTGCCATGCCGCTCAGAATCACCATGCGGTGCGCCGCCAGGTCGCGCGACAGCATCTCCGACATGCCGGTCCCGTAGGGGCTGGGCGATCGTGTCCCCACCACCGCAAGCGCCGGCCTCGACAGGAGCGCCCTGTCGCCGCGCACCCACAGCACCGCCGGCGGATCGAAGATCTCCCGCAGCCGCTCCGGATAGTCGGCGTCTGCAAACGTCATCAGGCCACAGCCGCCGTCACAAATCTGCTGCCACTCCTGCTCCGCTGCCTGCCGCGCCTTGCCTTCGGCGATAAAGCGAGCAGAAGCCGCGGGAATCTGCAGCGCTTCCAGGCCGGTCAGCGGAAGCCGAAAGAGCTCCGCCGCATCGCGCATCCCGCGCACCGCCCGATGGATGCGGCGCGGCCCCAGACCGGGCGTCAGCGCCATAGCCAACCAGGCCAATGCTGATTCAGTTGTAGGGGGAGGAGCGCAGCTTGTCTGTGGGCCCGGCATGTATGGCTTTGAGGCTATGGACGCAACAGGATACCGACAATGCGACAAAGGAGTTACGGTTCACTACCGGTACACTATGCAGTGACGACCCGCCTCCGCATCGCAGCCATCCGCTTTCTCAACCCCGCGCCGCTGATGTGGGACTTCGACCACCCGCCCCGCGCGGTTCTTCTCGCCACTCGCTATGACATCGAAAGCATGATGCCCGCGCAATGCGCGGATCGACTCGCCAACGGCACGGCCGATCTCGGCCTCGTCCCCATCACGGCATTCGCGCGCAGCAAGAACCTGCGCATGGTGCCGGGATGCGCCATCGCATCCAAGGGCTCCATCCGCTCGCTGTTGCTCATCTTCCGTGCATCGCAGGGCGTCGGGGGCATCCGCGCCATCGCGAGCGATGTCTCCTCCCGCGCCACGCATGCTTACGTGCAGATCATGGCGCAGCATTTCTGGAAAATCTCCGCGCAATTCGTGCAGCACGCCCCTGATCTCGACGCCATGCTCGCTGCGTGCGACGCAGCGCTTATGATCGGCGACCCCGCATTACTCGCGCTCGAAGATCGCGAAGCACGCCGGCGGCGAACCGGCGAAGAGCTCGTCTACATGGACCTTGGCACGGAATGGCGCAAGCTCACCGGTCTTCCCTGGATCTCCGCCGTATGGGGCGTGCGCGAAGATGCTCTCCACTCTTCCGTGAATCGCGACCGCCTTGTCGAAGACCTAATCCGATCGCGTGACGCCGGCCTCGCGCACATCGACGACCTCGCCGACGAGTGGGCCATGCACATCAAAGTGCCACGCGACACGATCCACACCTATCTGAGCCGGAACATCCACTACATCCTCGACGACGAATGCAGGGAGGGCCTGCTTCGCTTTTATGACCTTGCTGCAGCCTGCCAGGTGTTGCCTGCCCTGAGAGATTTGCCGCTGCTCTGAATCGATCCTCCTGCCGGCGTGGGTTCGACTTCCTGCTTCTCCGGCACAGCCTGGGAGCGATGCCGCGCGTCCAAGAGCGTGATGCCTCAGGGGGACTCGTGAACCAGGCGCTTATCGCCGCGGCCCAAAGCGCAACGAAACACAAGACAATGCACTGGCTCGTCCATCTGGGCGCAATCGGTGTCTTCGGCGTATCACTGGTCGATGCCTGCCCCTTCCCTTTGCCGATTCCCGGGACCACCGACCTGCTGCTCCTGGTTCTGATCGCGCGCAAGGGCAATCCCTGGCTGCTGGTTGCGCTGGCGGTCAGCGGCGCAGTGATCGGCGCATTCACCACGTGGTCTGCCGGCAAGAAGGGCGGAGAGCCGGCGCTTCATCGTTATGTCCCGAAGCGCTATTACGACCGCATCACCGGTTGGGTCAAGAAACACGGCGCAGCCGGCGTGGCCCTGTCCGCAATCAATCCTCCGCCAATTCCCTTGATGCCGTTTCTCGCCGCGGCAGGCGCTCTCGGCGTGCCACGTGGCCGTTTCCTCGTGGCATTTGCCGCGGCACGCACTGCGCGCTATGGCCTCGTTGCCTGGCTGGGCGTGCGCTACGGACGTCAGATGATCCACTGGTGGAACCAGTACCTGGCGGACTACTCAGGCGTCATCGGCTGGGGAGTGCTCGCGCTTTTCTTGCTCGCGTTTGCCTGGGCATTCTGGAAGTGGCGCCACAGTCACGCGCATCAAGCGGCGCAGCCCGCGCATTCGTGAAGTAATCAGCTAAGAACCGGTTGGTTAAAACCCGGTCAGCGATTCTCGCGTGTATCCCGGTAACCGCCAGGGACGAAGGCCCGGTGACGGCAATTTAGCCAACCGCTTTTTAGCTCTGGTTCTTCGCCAGCGGTCTTGAGATCACGCACGCATTGACGCCGCCAATGCCGCTCGATAGCTTGCCTGCCAGCCCCTCCGCCGTCACGTTGCTATCCGCGAAGACATAGTGGCCATGGAGCCCGGCGATTGCCGGATTTAGCGACTTCTCGGTGAGCAGCGTCGGATAAAGGTGTCCCGCCTGGTAGCCAAGGTATTGCGCCGTCAACTCCCATCCGCCGCCCGCGCTCATGCCGTGGCCAAAGGTGCCCTTGCGCGCCGTCACCATCACCGAGTCCGGCAGCATCGTCCGCAGTGTGCTTACTTCCGCAAAATCGCCCGGCGTCGCCGTCGCATGCAGGTCCCAGGTGCTGATCTGCTGCGGAGTGGCGTGCGCTTCCTCGAGCGCCTGGCGGATCGCCGCCTGGGGGCCCGGAATGGATGGCGTAATGATATGGTGCGCATCGGAGCTCACTCCGGCGGCGATCGGCTCCATGCCAAGCGGTGTCATGCCCTTCGATTCCAGATACTCCATATCGCCCACAATCCACACCACAGCCCCGCCCGCCACATGCGTGCCCTGCAACTGCGTGAGTGGATTGGATACCTGCCGGCTCGCCGAAAGCACACGCGCGCCATAGAACGAGCCCACGATCAGCGGATGCGGCGGCGGATCCGTAGCCCCCACCACCACGATCCTCGCATCGCCGCGTTCGATGGCCTGCATCGCCAGCCGCAGTGCCACGCCAAAAGTGGAGCAGGCCGCCACGGGCGCAAATGCGAGCCCGGTAATCTTGCCCAGAATCGAAACCTGCGACGCCGGTGTGTTGTGGATGTTCCAGATCAGGTTGGCGGAGACCTTCCACGGCGGATCGGGCGCGCCCCACCTCTCCTGCAGGCGAACATGCCGCTTGCCGCGCTCGCGAATGATGTTCAGCTTCCCCTGCTCGACGTTGTTCCCACCCATCGTCAGCGAATCGATTGCCGCAGCCTCGTCCAGGTACTGGCGCAGCTCTGGCGAGCGCTCCATCCAGTAGGATTCCCACGCCAGAGAGAGCTCCATCAAATCGCCATCGGCGTCGGTCGGGTTCAGGGGCACATCTTCCAGGCCCCTGAGCTTGCCGTCCAGGTAAGCGGCCAGCGCGCTGTTGTTCTCCCGGCTGCCCCAGAAGCGGTTCCAGCGCTGCTGCGCCAAGTGAAGCGTCACGCTCGACTGATACATCGTCTCGACCGAGCCGAGGCCGGTCCCGATATACACGTGCGCCTGCCCGCCGAGCTCGCGCATGAGCTTTTCGAGGCCGGGATTCTGCTCCAGCGCCTGGATGAACGCTCCGATCGCATAGAGCGATGGCGAATCCATCTTCTCTTTGAGGTTCTGATAGTGGCGTGGCGCAAACCGCTCATCGATCCAGCGCTTGTAGTCCTCGAAACGGAACTCCGGATCCCCGACCAGGAAGTTGCTGGGTCCAAAGCCCTCAAAGGGTGTCAGCCAGCTCTCGGATTTCGCCAGATTGCGCGCAAACGCCGCGATATTGGGGGATTTCGGAGCCACGATACCCCATCCGAAGACACCCACCCGTGGCGGCTTCGTCGCGCTGTTGTGGTCCCGCGCGGAAGCTTCCGCAACAGAATCAGTTGTTGCCGTCAAATCGGTTGGGGTCATAGCTGGCCCTTCGATTCTCGCCGACCACGCGGCGGAATGTCCACGCACACGCTCGAATCGGCAGTATTGTTTAGGGTTCTTTTGATGAATCGCAATCTCTGGCGGATTCGCCCGGCGATTTTCAGTGCACCGGGTGGCCTACTGCGCCCGGAGTGACCCGTTACCGTTGCTTCCTTCCGGACCTGGCGGGGTTGGCGGGATTCCGTCGCGTAGGACCCGGCACTCGATAAGAATATCACCGCATGCTCCGCTAAAATAGTGCAGTGAACCCCACCGACATCCTGGAAGCGCCCCTTGCTGCGCCCGAAACGGCCGCGGCACGCCCGCGTGTCGGATTTGTGAGCCTCGGCTGCCCGAAGAACCTCGTCGACAGCGAGGTGATGATGGGCCTGCTGGACCGCGCTGGCGCCGAGATGACCGCCAATCCCGAGGCGGCCGAAATCCTCGTCGTCAACACCTGCTCGTTCATCGACTCCGCCAAGCAGGAATCGGTGAATACGATTCTCGAAATGGCCGCGCACAAGACCGCCGGCCGCGCACGCAAGCTCATCGTCGCCGGCTGCTTGGTCGAGCGCTATCGCGACGAGATTCGCAAAAATATCCCGGAAGTCGACGCCGTTGTCGGCACCGGCGAGTTGGAATCAATCCTGGCCGCCGCCGGCTTCGCATCAACTTCCGCGCCTGCCGCACCCCAGCTCGTGAACATCACCATACTGCGCCACTCCCCTGCCAATGCTGCATCTCGTGCCGAAGGCGATTTGCGCGAGCAGCAGGGACGCTTCGCGCGCGACGCATGGGAGGGCGCCTCGCCGGCGCTCCCGACCTATCTTTACGACGAGACCACGCCGCGCCTGCTCGCGACCGGCAAGACCTCGGCTTATCTCAAGATCGCAGAGGGCTGCGATCATCCCTGCTCGTTCTGTGTGATCCCGAACCTGCGCGGCAAGTTCCGGTCGCGCCGCTTTGAATCGGTTGTCGCCGAGGCCGAGCAGCTTGTCGCTCGCGGCGTGCGCGAAATCACGCTCATCGGCCAGGACACGACCTGCTATGGCGAAGACCTGGGCATGAAGGACGGACTCGCCACGCTGCTCGATCGCCTCGCG
>DASVAI010000222.1:0-8435 GCA_036376445.1 Acidobacteriaceae bacterium | reverse complement strand
GCGCTCGGCGAAGACTTCCTGCGCGGCAACCAGAGCTTTGCCGAAATGGAAGCCCGGCAGCTTGAGGGATGTCGCTGCGACCTGCTCCAGCGCGCCGAGGATCGCGATCGTATCCAGGTAATCGAAGTAGCCGATGTGCGCGATGCGGAAAAGTTGGCCTTTCATCTCGCCCTGCCCGTTGGTGATGATGGCTCCAAAGCGCGACTTAAGCTCCTTTACCACTACGCCGGAATCAACGCCGGGCGGCGGCAGGACTGCGGTTACCGCTGCGCCCGGCGATGTGGAGAAGAGCTTCAGCCCCAGCGCTTCTACGGCGGCGCGCGTCATGGCGGCGCAAGTCTCAGCGTTCTCGACCAGCTTCTTGCGTCCGGCGGCCACATCGCCGCCCGCCTGCGAGGCGATGTAGTCGAGCGCGGTGCTGAGACCGGCGATCAGGGAGGTTGCCGGCGTGTAGGAGGACTCGCCCTTTGCGGCGCTCTTGCGTTCCTTGCGCAGATCGAAGTAGTAGCGCGGGTTGAGCGCGTTGCCCATCAGGTCCCAGGCCTTATCGCTTACGGAGCAGTAGGCGAGCCCCGGCGGAATCATCACCGCCTTCTGCGAGCCGCCGATCATGATGTCCACGCCCCAGCCGTCCGCATCGAAGTGCGTCGTGCCGAGCCCGGTGATGGCATCCACCACCAGCACTGCATCGCTCTTTGCGTCGCGCAGCAGCTTGGCTACGCCTTCGACATCGTGCCGCGTGCCGGTCGAGGACTCGTTCGCCTGCATATAGACGGCGCGCGTCTCCACCTTCAGCGCTGCTTTCACCGCGTCGAGCGAGAAGGTCTGGCCATAGGGCGCGCTGACCAGGTCAACCTCGCAGTTATAGGCCTTGGCAATGCCGGTCCAGCGCTCGCCGAACTTGCCGGCGGAGAGCACGAGCACGCGATCGCCAGGCGACGTGATGTTTGCGACGCTCGCTTCCATGATGCCGCTGCCCGAACAAGCCATCAGGATGACGTCGTTCTTCGTACCGACAAAGGCGCGCAACTGCTCCAGCGTGCGTTGGTAAAGCGCGCGAAACTCCGGCGTGCGGTGATGCAGATCGCACCCAGCCATGGCAAACTGCGCGGCAGGAAGCAAAGGCGTAGGACCGGGCGTGAAAAGGCGCGTCTTTCGAATCATATGGGCGGGTTCCTTGCTTTCTATTCTATCCAGTGCGCTGTTCTTTATACTGGTGAGTTGGCCTTTACTCGCGGGCAGGGAGACAGAGCGCATGACGCTTCAGCAACGCATCGAACAGGACACCGTCGCAGCCATGAAGGAGCGTGCGCAGGCTCGTGTGGAAGTGCTGCGCATGGTGAAATCCGCGATCAAGAACAAGGAGATAGAGAAGCGGTCACCACTGACCGATGCTGAAGTCCTGCAAACCCTCACCACCCTCATCAAGCAGCGGCGCGATTCGATCGATGCATTCACCAAGGGCAACCGCCCTGAGCTGGCCGAGAAGGAAGCCGCCGAGATCACGGTGATTGAAGGCTACATGCCGCAGCAGGCAGACGAGACGAAGGTCCGCTCTTTCGTGGAAGCGACCATCGCCGAGATGAGCTCCGCGGGCAAACGCCCGACGCCGAAAGACATGGGGCTGGTGATCAAGGACGTGCAGGCGAAGATCGCGGCGAGCGGCCTGCGAGCGGACGGACGACAAGTCAGCGAGATTGTGAAAGCAGAGCTCGCGAAGGGGTAGGCTCCGATGATCCGCTCCGCGACCGCAGGCGATGCGGCGGCCATTTGCGCCATCTACAACCACTATGTCCTCCATACCACCATCACCTTCGAGGATGTCACGGTGCTGCCCAGTGAAATGGAGAGCCGCATCGCCGAGACGCTTTCCTCGCTTCCCTGGCTGGTATGGGAAGAGGACGGAGCCGTCCGCGGCTACGCCTACGCAAGCAAGTGGAAGGGTCGCTGTGCCTACCGCCACTCCGCAGAAATAACGGTGTACCTCGATGCCAAATCAACCGGACAGGGCATTGGCACCCAGCTCTACACGGCTTTCTGGCCGACCTGCGCGATCGGAAATTCCATACTGCCATCGGCGGCATAGCGCTTCCCAACGAGGCCAGCGTGGCACTGCATGAGAGTCTTCGTTTCCGCAAAGTCGCCCAGTTCGAGCAGGTGGGTTGGAAGTTTGCACGCTGGATCGATGTGGGCTATTGGCAGCTTCTGCTGTGATCACTGTGCCGAAACTTGACGGGAACCACACGCCGTCCGGCTGCACGCGCAGGTTACCCGCAGCGATCATCAGCGCACGCATGACGCTTCTTACGCGTGCGCGAGTCTACCGATTCCCTACTCTACTGTGACGCGGACAAAGCAGTTCTCCGGCAGCTCGCCTTCGAGCAGATGCACGACGCCATTTTTGACGAAACCTTTCAGGGTGCGCTTTTCTGCCGGTTTTGTTGGGCGCACTGGAATAGAGGGCGAGTTGCTGTCTTCGCGCGAAAGGTCCCGCACCGTCCTGCCCGTACCGCGGTCCATCGCCTGATTGGCCAGCGCGTCGGCACGTTTGTTCTTCCCCCGCAGCACGTGCTGGATCTCGAACTTCTCCAGCCGGGTTGCGCGCCGCTTCGCTTCCTCCCACAGCGGGCGCAGGTCCGGGCTCTTCACCTGATACTGCCCTTTCATCTGCTTCACCATCAGCTCGGAGTCCGCCACCACTCGCAGTCGGGGGTGCCCATGGCGCAGCGCGTACTCGAGCGCCGCCAGCAGTCCGGAGTACTCGGCAAAGTTGTTCGTCTTCACTCCCAGAAATTCGCTGAGGTCGGCGACGGGACGGCCGGCCGGGTCTTCGATCGATACACCGTAGCCGGCGGGGCCGGGATTGCCGCGAGATCCGCCGTCGCAGTAGGCGGTGATGAAATCTGTCTTGCTACTCTCAGTCACAGAACGAGTGTAGTGGACTCGCCCTGTGCAATGCCTACTGCTTGGTATCGAGCGGATGCTTCGCGTCTTCGTAGAACTGCTGCTGCAGCTTCATCGATTCGCTGTCTGCCTTCACACTGCGGATCACATTGACGGTGTCGGCGATCTCAGCCTTGATGTCGTACTCGCCCAGCTCTTTGGTCGCGAGCGAGCCATCGCCTGAGTAGTGGTTTGGGAAGCGCGCATACCACCAGATGCCGGTGTAGACACCTTCGGGCAGGTGCTGGCGGGCTTCATCGGCGCCGGACTCTGATTTCGCGCGGTCCATGTGGACCAGCCCGGGCGCGGTCACGAGGGTGTGGGCCGTCTCGCTTTCGCCCGCATGCATGTCTACAGTGCCGCCTTTGTAGGGCCGGTCCGCGCCCTTTTTACCGGGCCACCAGTAGACGTACACGACGTAGTCGTGCGGGTTTTGCATCTGCAATTGAGCGAAGTAGGGCAGGAGGTCCAGATTGCCTCCGTGGCCGTTCACGATCACCACCTTCTTGCAGCCATTGCGGGCCATCTCGTCGGTCGTTTCCTGCAACAGTTTGAGCTGAAGGTCTCCACTGTAGGAGACAGTGCCCGGCTGCTGCCTGGCCTCGGCGATCTGGCCGAAGTAATAGGCCGGGAAGACGACCGCGTACTCCTGCTGAGCTGCTTTCTCGGCCAAGTAGCGGACATTGATCAGGTCCGTGCCCAGCGGCAGATGGGGCCCATGCTTCTCGATGATGCCGAAGGGAAGCAGACATACGCCCTGGGACTGGTGAATCGCAGTGACGAAATCCGGGCCAGTCAGCTCCTCCCAGTGGACGGAAAGGTTGTTCTGGGCGACGGCAGGGAGGCAGGCGGTCAGGAGGGTTGCTCCAAGGGGGAGCAGAACGCGCGGAGAGGCCATTGGCATGAACTCGATAGTGACTGGATTGGAAACCGGACGCCAGCTTAAACCCAAATTTGGGGACGGATCAGCGTAAACTTCTCCCAAATGTCATAACCTCGTCATTTTCTGCTACCCAAATCCATACTTTTGCGTCCTGATAGCGGAGGGAACGTCTATCTTGCAGAGGACGTATCTCCAGCAAGAGGAGTAAGCACGATGGGAACCGAAGCACTTCGTATCCAGCCCGGGATCCAGTCAGGGCCGCTCGCCACCCGCACCAGCCAGGCCTGGCCTGGCCGGCGTGCACTGCAAGGCCGCAACGGCGGCGGTTTAAGCGCGGAGGATCGCGCCTCTGAAACCGAGCTGATTCGCCAGGCCCAGAAAGGCTCCCGGCAGGCGTTTGACACCCTGGTACGCCAATACGACCAGGCGGTGCTGCGCCTGGCGCTGCACCTGTTGGGCTCGGAGACGGATGCCCAGGACATCGCCCAGGAAGCCTTTCTGAAGGCATACCGATATCTGGGCAATTTTCGCTTTGAATGCTCCTTCTACACCTGGATTTACCGCATCGTGACCAATCTGTGCCTGGACCAGATGCGCCGTCGCAAGACTCGGCGTGAAGACCCGCCGACGATCACCGATGCCTCCGGCGAGGAGCTCGATCTCTTGGGAATGGTCTCAGACGAGCGGGCGTCGGCCAATCCGGGTCGCGAGCTGGAGCGCAAGGAACTGGGGAACAAGATTGCAACGGCACTCGAAAAGCTCACCCCGCGGGAGCGCATGGTTTTTGAGCTGAAGCACTATCAGGGACTGCGTCTGCGCACCATCGGCGAGATGCTGAACACCACGGAGGAGACGGCCAAGAACACGCTCTTCCGCGCAACGAAGAAACTACGCGCCAGCCTGGCGGTTGTGCGCTGATACTGGACTCCAATGATCTGGCCTGGCCATGACAGCACTCTGAACTGCGACGCTGCCCACGAGCAGATCACGCTTCTGCTCTACGGCGAGCTGAGCGACGAAGCATGTCACCGCCTGGAGCAGCACCTGGCCGGCTGCGCGGAATGCCGCGACGAGATGGAGGTAACACGGGCGCTCTCGAGCGCCATGGCAATCCTGCCGGTCCGCGAGCCTTCGCCCAACCTCATCGCGCAGACGCGGGTCAAGATTGACGAGGCGCTGGAGCAGGCGCCGCGGGATTCCTGGTTTACCCAGTTCCGGCATTCGCTGGGGACGGACTTCCGCCTGCTGCGGACCGCGCCCCTGGCGGCAGCTACTCTGCTCTTTGCGGGCGCCGGCCTGGGTTTTGCGGGTTTCCGGCTGGCTAACCCACCCGCCGCGGGGCAGGCCTTCGTGGATCCGGGCACAGAACCTATCGCGGCCGTTACCGGAGTGGCGCAAGACCCCGCGAGCGGCATGGTTCGCGTGGAATACTCTCGCCTGGTTCCAGGAGCAGCCGTCGGACCGGCGGACGATCCGATCATTCGTTCCCTGCTGCTGCTTGGCACGCGGGCTCCGGTCAACACCTCGGTACAGAATGCGGCTCTTGGCCTGCTCACCCATACCTGCAGCGGCGCCAGCGCCGATGCCTGTGGGGCCGATGACAGCCTGCGGAATGCCCTGATGGTTGCCCTGCGCTACGATCCCCACTCCAGCGTGCGGGCGCAGGCGTTGAATGGCCTTGCGCCATATCTGGCGGAGGACATGCACGTTCGCGACGCCGTGCTGGAAGCGGTGCTGGACGATGGCGATCCGCAGATCCGCGCCCAAGCGATCCAAATGCTGGCTCCAGTGTCGGCAGACTCGAGTGTCCAGCAGGTGCTTCAGAACGTCGCTACCCACGACGGCAATCCTCTGCTGCGCAATGCCTCGCGCGTCATGCTGCGGCAGATGCCGCAAGTGCAATAGTCAAAAAGATCTCCAATCGGTTAAGGTTCAGTGGCAGGAACGTGACATTCGCGCTCCGCATCCGTCTCACTGAGTGGCCATGGAGTGGACTTCCCGGGATAGAAGGTGCCCACTGCGCCGGCAAACCGGAAGCTCTGCCCTGAACTCTCCTCCATCAGGAGCTTTGCAACACATGCTTTCCCGATCCGATCTTCTGTCGACCACGTCCCTGAGCCATGCACTCCGGGTTTCGGCAGTTCTGGGTGTGGCGGCCCTGGCGCTTCCCGCATGGGGCGCATGGCAGGCTGCCGTAGCCCCGCCCCCGATTCCCACACAGCTTCCACAGGCAGTTCTGGATGACACGGCACGGCTGGTGCTGGCCGCCGCGGCGCAGGGATATCTCGGTGTGACGGTACACGATGTAGACCCCGCACGCGCGGATAAACAAAAGCTCAACAGCACTTCCGGCGCGGAGGTCGTCTCTCTCGATCATGACGCCCCTGCCGCCAAGGCGGGAGTACATACCGGGGATATCATCCAGGCGATCAACGGGCAGATTGTGACCGATGCCGCTGCGCTGAGTCGCTTGCTGCGTGACATGCCGGTAGGAAAATTCGTCGATCTGCAGATTGTGCATAACGCGAAGGTGGAGAGAATCCATCTTCAGCTTGCCGACCGCACAGCGCTTGTGCAGCATGCCTGGGCGCATCACTTCCACGTGCCGATTCCGGAGCCTGCACCCATCGTGAATGGCTTTGCCGGACAGCGCGCGATGGGCGGCGACGCGCCAGCGATCGAGGACAATACGGATTCGCAGGCCTACGTCGGTGCGCAGGTGGAGCCGCTGACGCCGCAGCTTGCGAAGTTCTTCGGCGTGCGCGCGGGCACGGGATTGCTGGTGCGCGCGGTGGAAGACAAGAGCCCCGCCGGCAATGCCGGACTGGACGCGGGAGACGTGATCGTGAGCGCGAACGGCATGCCGCTGGAGACGCAGGCGGATTGGCTCCAGACCCTGCGCGCGAATGCCGGCCATCCTGTGCCGATCGTGGTGCTGCGCAATCGCAAGACGCTCCAGCTCTTTATCACGGTGGACTCGCGAATTACGCAATCGGAGCTCGTGATTCCGGAAGAGTTACAGAAGCTGCGGGAATCGCTGAATCGATACGCGCTCTAAGCGGCACAAAATAGAAGCACTCTGGCCGGTATAATCAACAGAGCCAGCAATGTCCGCCGCCACTGCACCCATCCCCACTCGACGCAAGAGCCGCATCAAATCCGCGACGCGCAAGCTGCGCGAACTCGGACTTGTGGGGCATGCGCTGGCCTCTACGCGGCACGTCGTCATGGCGCAGATTGTGCCGATGCGCTTCTGCAATCTTTCCTGCGCCTACTGCAATGAGTACGACAAGGTCTCCGAGCCGGTGCCGCTGGACGAGATGCTGCGCCGCATCGATCATCTGGCGCGGCTTGGCACCAGCATCATCACAATTTCGGGCGGCGAGCCGCTGACCCATCCCGATCTGGACCAGATCATTGCGCGCATCCGTCACCATGGGCGGCTGGCCGGCATGATCACCAACGGGTACTTCCTGATACCGGAGCGGATCGAGCGCCTGAACAAGGCTGGGCTCGACCACATGCAGATCTCGATCGACAACGTGCAGCCCGACGAGATCTCAAAGAAGAGCCTGAAGGTGCTGGACAGGAAGCTGCAGTTCCTGGCCGAGCATGCCGAGTTCCACGTGAACATCAACTCGGTGGTCGGCGGCGGCATCAAGAACCCGCAGGATGCGCTCACCATCGGGCATCGCGCCCTGGAACTGGGCTTTACCTCGACGATCGGCATCATCCACGACGGCAGCGGGCAGCTCAAGCCGTTGGGCGGCGAGGAGCGACGCGTCTACTACGAGATGACGAAGCTCGAGAAGAAGAACTACTCGCGCTTCAACCACTTTCAGGAAGCCATTGCCAACGGCGAGCCCAACGAGTGGCGATGCCGCGCCGGCTCACGCTATCTGTACATCTGCGAAAACGGCCTGGTGCACTACTGCTCGCAGCAGCGCGGCTATCCGGGCACTCCGCTGGCGGAATACACGCAGGCAGACCTTGACCGCGAGTTCCTGACGGAGAAAACCTGCTCGCCGAACTGCACCGTCTCCTGCGTGCACCAGATTTCCTACATTGACCACTGGCGCGCGCCGCAGAACCGGACGATGACGCCGCATGGGGATCATGCGGATGCCGCTTCGGATCTGGTTAATATCGAGCTGTAGCTTTAGCTCAACTCTTGCGAATACAGATACGACGTAGGACTCTGGCCTGCCATCTGTTCGCCCATGCTCCTTGCGTTCGTCATGTGTCTCGGCCGCAAGGCGGCGCCACACGGCAAAATGTTGCACGAATGGATTCCAAAGTTACCGTCAGTTACTCAGTAGTTTGGTAAGTGTTACCGCATCAACGTGTTTCGGGCGCGATTCCAAGGTATGTTGTGGACATGCGGTGATGTGAATCGCTGCGAAATGGTGCTGAGTCTTTCGGGGGAGGGACTCGGCACCAAGACGCTTCGTGACCATCACCGCGGCACTTTTGCTGTATTGCTTTACTTCCTGGGGGAAATCGAGATGAAGGCCATCGAGCTCGCGCACGCATTGGAGCAGTCCCGGGCCATACCGCTGGACCAGATTGCATCCATTGCCATGGACCCGAAGCGCAATCTCGCATTCGT
>DASVAI010000217.1:0-2872 GCA_036376445.1 Acidobacteriaceae bacterium | reverse complement strand
CCATTCTGCGGCTGTATGAGCTGCGACGGCAGCGTCTCCGGATCGTACGCGCCGGTCAGCACTCGTCCCAGTGGATCAGCCTTCTTCGCGCCCTCAATCAGGAAGAACACCTCGCGCGCCGCATTGATGACTGGCCAGGTGAGGGTCACGCGCCAGCTCTGTTTCTGCTGCGGAACATGATTTGCCACCGCGATGCGCATCATCTCGTTGAGTGCTTCGGTGTGCGGGAAGAGCGATGCTGTATGTCCGTCATCGCCCATGCCGAGCTGAACCACGTCGAAGGTGGGAACCTGCGCGCCCTCGAGCCGGTAGTGCGCGCGGATGGCCGACTCATACTTCGCCGCGGCCTCCTCTGGATCCAGTTCGCCCTCAATCCGGATTACGTCGTCCGCTGCCAGCGGAACTTTGCTGAGCAGCAGCTCGCGAGCCGCACCGAAGTTGCTGTCCGGGTGATTCGGCGGCACGCACCGCTCGTCCACCCAGAAGAGCCGCAGGCGATCCCACGGAATCGCCGCGCGAAAGGGCTGCTTCTCGTCCGCAAGCAGCGCGAATACCTGTTTCGGCGTGCTGCCGCCGGATATGGCAATACGCGCCAGGCCGCGCGCCATCACAGCTGACTGGATGCTCTCGACCAAATGCTGTGCCGTCGCGCGCGACAGCGCCTCCTGGTCCAAAAACACACGATACTCAACGTGAATTGTCTTTGGCATGATTTCGGACGGGCTTCGCTGCAACCCCGCATTCTACTGCGCTTCACTTCGACGGTTTCGTCGCCGGCGGCGCAACGGTATGCCAACGGTAACCGTCACGGCCAATCAGTTCATCGCCGCATTCCGGACCCCAGCTGCCCGCCGCATAATTCGGAAAGGTCTGCGGATACTTCTTCGCCCACGCCTCCAGCACCGGCGTATAGAGCGCCCAGGTCGCCTCCACGCCGTCGCGATGCGCGAACAGCGTCGCATCGCCGAGCATCGCGTCCAGCAACAGGCGCTCATAGCCATTCGCCGACGATGATCCAAAGGCCTGCGCGTATCCAAAATCCATAATCACAGGGCACACCGCCATCTGCGGGCCCGGGACCTTCGCGCCAAACCGCAGCGAGATGCCCTCGTCCGGCTGAATGCGCATGGTCAGGATGTTCGGTTGAATTTCCGCGCACTTCCCCGGCATGTGGTCGCCAAAGAGTAACATCGGCGGTTGCTTAAACTGAATTGTGATTTCCGTCGCCCGCGTGGCCAGCCGCTTGCCGGCGCGCAGATAGAACGGGACTCCCGCCCATCGCCAGTTCTCGATCTCCAGCCGCACCGCCGCGTAGGTTTCCGTCCACGACTCCGGATTGACGCGGTCCTCTTCACGGTAGCCCTTGACGACTTCGCCCTTCACCATGCCCGGTCCGTATTGGCCGCGCACGCAGTCGAAGATGTTCAGCGGCTTGATTGACGTCCAGACCTTGATCTTCTCCCGCCGCACCGCCTCCGCCGCAAAGCTTGCCGGCGGGTCCATCGCCACAAACGAGAGCAGTTCCATCATGTGGTTCTGCACCACGTCGCGGAGCGCGCCGGCTTTTTCGTAGAAGGGCCCACGCCCCTCGATCCCGATGCTCTCAGCCGCCGTGATCTGCACGTGGTCGATGAAGTTCCGGTTCCAGACCGGTTCGAATATCCCGTTCGCGAACCGGAAGACGAGCACGTTTTGCACTGTCTCTTTTCCGAGATAGTGATCGATGCGAAAGATTTGATTTTCGTGAAAGACCGTGTTCACGTCATCGTTCAGCTCTTTCGCGCTTTCCAGATCGTGACCGAAGGGCTTTTCGATAATGATCCGCGCCCTGCCCACCTGCGGCTGTGCCATTCCGTGCGCGCCCAGTCGGTGGACGATGTCGGCGAAGTATTCCGGCGCCGTGGCCAGATAGAACAGGCGATTCCCGCGCGTCCCCTCATTCTTGTCGTAGCCCGCGAGCAGCGACTTCAGCCGGGCATAGCCGTCGTTATTGTCGAAGTCCATCGCGTGATAACTGATCTTGCGGATGAACCCGTCCAGTTTTTCGTCATCCTTGTCGACGCCGCCAAACTCGAGAATCCCCTGGGTCATCTCATCGGCAAATTGCTGGCCAAGGTCGCGCCGGGCTACGCCAACAATGTGGAACTGCTCCGGCAGCAGCTGTGACTGCTCCAGATGAAAGAGCGCAGGCAGCAACTTGCGCTTCGTCAGATCCCCCGACGCTCCGAAAATCACCATGACCGTCGGATCGGGAATATGCTCTTTCACCTGAGACGCTGCCTGCTTCACGTCCTCCGGAGAAACCCTGACTTCGGTCGTCGCCATGCTCGTCTTTTCCTCCGCTGCCCTGCTCAATACCAACCAGCTACGCTGCCTGTTCTTTGTCTACTTTGATCGCGTGTCCGCCAAACTCGCTGCGCAAAATCGCCAGCATGCGGTCGGTGAAGTTGTTCTCCTCGCGGCTGCGAATTCTGCGCAGCAGAGCTTCCGTAATCACCGGCGCGGTCACGTTCAGGTTGATTGCCTCGAAGACGGTCCACCGTCCTTCGCCCGAATCCTCCACCCAGGGCTCCAGCCCTTCCAGATTCGGATTCTTGCTGAGCGCATCGGCCGTCAGATCCAGCAGCCACGAACGCACGACACTGCCGAACCGCCAGATCTGCGCCACCTGGGCGAGATCCAGATCCAGTTCGTGTTTGTGCTCCATGATAGTGAAGCCTTCGGCGAAGGCCTGCATCATGCCGTACTCGATGCCGTTGTGCACCATCTTCACAAAGTGGCCGGCACCGGCCGGACCCACGTGGCCCCAGCCCTTGTCCTTCGCCGGCGCCAGCGTCTCGAAGATCGGGAAGAGCCGTTCGACGGCCGGCTT
>DASVAI010000215.1:0-3463 GCA_036376445.1 Acidobacteriaceae bacterium | reverse complement strand
GAGGCGAAAGAAGGGCTGGCGCTGCTGAACGGCACGCAGGCGATGGCGTCCGTAGGCGGGCTGGCGCTCTATCGCGCGCAGCGCGTGGCGCGGCTATTCGATCTGTCAGGGGCGATGTCGCTCGAAGGGTTGCGGGGCACGCCGGCGGCGTTCGATGCGCGCATCCAGGAAGCGCGGCCGCATCCGGGGCAAATCGCGGCGGCGGAGCATCTGCGGTCGCTGATGGAGCAGAGCGAAATCCGCGAGTCGCACCGGCTGAACGATCCGCGGGTGCAGGATGCGTATTGCCTGCGCTGCATGCCGCAGGTGCATGGCGCAGTGCGCGGCGTGCTGGACCACGCAGCGGCTGTGATCGAGACGGAGACGGGCGCGGCTACCGACAATCCGCTGATATTCGTAACCGGCGAAGATACAGGTGACATTCTCTCAGGCGGCAATTTTCATGGAGCTCCGCTCTCGTATGCGCTGGACTATGCCGCCATCGGAGTCGCCGATCTGCTGAGCATCAGCGAGCGGCGCATCGACCGGCTGATCAATCCGGATATCAATGAAGGGCTGCCGCCGTTCCTGTCTGACAATCCGGGAATCTCATCTGGCTTCATGATTGCGCACGTGACGGCAGCGGCGCTGCTGAATGAGGCGAAGGTGCTGGCGCATCCGGCGAGCGTGGATTCAGTGCCGACATCGGGCGGCAAGGAGGACCACGTCTCCATGGGGATGACGGCAGCGCTGAAGCTGCGGCAAGTGGTGGAGAACGCCGAGATGGTGCTGGCGATTGAGCTGATGACGGCGGCACAGGCGCTCGAGTTCCGGCTGCCGCTGCGCGCGGCGGTGCGGGTGGAGGAGGCGCGTGTGCGTGTGCGGGAGTATGTGGCGCCGCTGCGCGAGGATCGTGTGCTGGCCGGCGACATACAGAAGCTGTCGGCGGCCATTCGTGCCGCGGCATTTGACGACTGGATGGAGTGAGCTGCGCGTTTCGTCGATAACGACTGCGTGCTTTTTCCGAGGAGATGAGGATGAAGATTTCGGCGCGGGTGACGAACGGGCGTGGCAAGCACGCGGTATTGCTGAAGACCGGCGAGCATGAGCACTCGCTGCCGATTGCTCCGAAGACGGACGGATTGGGCTCGAGCGTGAATGGCGGCGAGCTGCTGTTTCTAGCGCTGGCGACCTGCTATTGCAATGACATCTATCGCGAGGCGCGTAAGCGCGGGATAGAGGTGCGAGGCGTGGAGGTTGAGGTGGAGGGCACGTTCGGTGCCGAGGGAGAGGGCGCGCGGGAGATCCGGTATCGGGCGAACGTGGACGCCGATGCACCGCGCGAGGAGGTGCTGGCGCTGATGCGGCATACGGACACGGTGGCGGAGATTCAGAACACGCTGCGCGCGGGAACGCCAGTGATGTTGACTGACGGCACGCCCTGAGGACCCGAGATGACTCTCACAGTTTCCATGTAACTGCTCCAGTGGTGATCTAAGGGAAAGCTTTCTTCATCGGTTGCCAGTAATGTGCGTTCCATCCCCACTCCAGGTGTTTGAAGTCGCCTTTGGGAAAACCTGTGTGATCCAGAACAATCATGGTTTCGGAGTTGTGAGGCTTGAGCTCGAACCTAACGATGGAGTAGATCCCGGGTTCCCATGAAGCAGGATGCCAGGCCTGCACGATTCGCTGATCGGGGACGAGCTCGATATTTCGGCCTTCGATCAGCTTTCCGAACGTGGAGAAGGCGCCGCCTGCTGTTGGATCAATGTCGGCCGGCGCACTGGTGAGGGCAGCGAACTGCCGGGAGTCGAGAAGCAGTTGGTAAATGCGGCGAGCGGAAGCCTTGACCACGACTTCATCGTGCAGCGATGTACGCATCGAGGTGGCGGTCGTTCCGGGCTTCTCCGGCAGGGGCTGCTGCGCAGCCTGCGCCAGAAGATTGGAATCTGCGGCAACGCCAACGATTGCCATGGCAAGGCCGGTGATGAGTTGCCGTCGATGCAGTCCTTCCGATGGCAGAGCGGGTTGTGACGGAGCACCCAAGAATGGGGCGGAATGTGTTTCTGTCTTCATGCTGCCCTCCAAAGATCTTGCCGAGTGTGGCCATCGGAACACCCGGACAAATTATGTTCAAGAACATCTTTTGACTCGTCAGAGGAATAGCGACAGGTGAATACTGCAGCCTGAGACGAGGAGAGCCATGCCTTATCCGGTAGGTCATCGCGCTGAGGTGCGGGGAAAGATCGTGGAGAGTGCTCGCCGGCTCTTCAATCGCCGTGGATTCGATAACGTTTCCGTTGACCAGATCATGTCCGGAGCGGGACTGACACGCGGCGGATTTTACAGCTATTTCGAGAGCAAGAGCGAACTGTACACCGAAGTACTGGGATGCTTCTTCACGGACGGGAACTGGAAGAATTGTTGGGAGGGTGTGGAGGTCGACCTCGCATCGGAGCAGGCAGGGCCGCAAGTAGTGCGTGCGTATTTGTCGCGCCAGCATTTCGAGAATGTCGAGAATTCGTGCCCGATGGTGGCGTTGCCGACGGATGTCTCGCGTTGTGACGAGAGGGCGAAGCGCGCATTCGAGACTGTGTTTCAGGCCATGGTGAGCGTGCTGGAGCGCGGCACGAAAGCGGATGGACGATCTGCCCGGACAACGGCGCAGGCGACGGCAGCGCTGTGCGTCGGAGGCATGGTGGTTGCCAGGGCGATGGAGAACCGTGAAGTTGCCGATGACCTTCGTGAGGCATGTATGACGGTTGCGCTGCAACTTGGTGGCTGGAACACGAGCAGCAAGAGTGGACGATCGGCGCAGAAGCGATCGATGGCATCCTGACTTTCTGCCGCGCGGATCTCTCCTTGACAGCTTAGGAAAGCGCGAGCTATATTCCTAAGCAATTTAGGAGTGACATGGGCGAACAGGCGCAGATACTTCCGGGGACGCTGGATCTTTTGATTCTGAAATCGGTTTCGCTGGGGCCGTTGCATGGCTATGGGGTGCTGCTGCGGATCGGGCAGATTACGGGAGGCGCGCTGCTGATTGAGCAGGGGGCGCTGTATCCGGCGCTCTTCCGGCTGGTGCGGCAGGGATTGCTGAAGGCGCAGTGGGGAACTTCAGAAAACAATCGCCGCGCGAAGTTCTATGAGTTGACGGTGAGCGGCCGGAAGCGGCTGCGCGAAGAGACGGATGGATGGAACCGGCTGGCGGGCGCGATTGCGGCGGCGCTGGCCGCTCGCCCGGAGGAGATATGAGCTGGCTCGACTGGCTGCGCGCACGTGCGGGCGGGTCGCGAAACGGCGAGATCGACGACGAACTGCGCTCGCATATCCAGCATCGCGCGGATGACCTGGAGCGCGGCGGGATACCGCGCGCGGAGGCGGAGCGGCGGGCCCGCGTGGAGTTCGGCGGCTACGAGCACTATCGCGAGGAGAGCTACGACGCGGTAGGCAGCCACTTCTTTGAGCGGCTGGCGCAGGACGT
>DASVAI010000189.1:0-8082 GCA_036376445.1 Acidobacteriaceae bacterium | reverse complement strand
TCACCGATGGCAAGGCCACGGGATGCAAACCGCCTGGCGAAGACCGGGCCGCTCTGCGCGCTCACATTGCGAAAGGTTTTTCCATCGCCATGGAAGAGCAGCAGCGGCTCCTGCCAGGTCACGGTCGCGGAGGTCTGGTCAATCAGGTCGTCGGGGAACCCGTTCGAGAGGATCAGATCGAGATTGCCATCGTTGTCGTAATCGAAAAATTTGAGCCCCCACCCACTCAGCCAGCGAGTGGACATTCCGATCCCTGAGGACATCGAGAGGTTCTCGAAGCTGCCGTCGTGCTGGTTCCGGTAGAGGGCGAATATCTCCTCGTCAATATTTGACACGAAGAGGTCCATCCAGCCATCGTTATCGAAATCCGCCGAGTCCACACCCATCCCCGATCGCGCGCGGCCATCCGCGCTGTAAGCGACGTCGGCGTCGAAACCCACCTCTTCAAAGCGGCCTCCGCGATTGAGATACAGGCAGTTCGGGACAGTGTCATTCGAGACGAACAGATCCATCCGGCCGTCGTTGTTTATGTCGGCGGCCACTGCTCCCCATGTCTTGCCCAGTTGCGCAGAGATTCCCGTCTCCTTACTTACATCGGTAAAGGTTCCGTCGCCGTTGTTGTGAAACAGCCAGCTCGGCCGCGGCTTGAAGATGCGCGGAATGCAGTAGTGGCGCACGCCCGCCGCATCGGTGCCGCAGCCCAGCGCCGGATCGAACTCCGCGAATTGGCCGACGAAAAGATCGAGCCTGCCGTCGTTGTCGTAGTCGAACCAGACAGCGCTCGAGCTCCATCCTGAAGCGGCGACACCGGCTCTCGCCGTAACGTCGGTGAACGTGCCATCGCCGTTATTGTGATAGAGAATGTTCCGACCGAACTGCGTGACATAGATGTCGGGCTGGCCGTCATTGTCATAGTCGCCTACCGCTACGCCCATTCCATAGCCGCCGCCCGCCACTCCAGCTTTCTTTGTCACATCGGTAAATGTGCCGTCGCGGTTGTTGCGATAGAGTGCATTTCGCAGGGGATGAGGCGGGTTGTAGAAATCTGCTTTGCCGCTATTGACCAGATACATGTCCATCCAGCCGTCGTTGTCGTAATCCAGAAAGGCGCAGCCCGCGCCGCTTGTCTCCGGCAAATGCTTCATTGCGGACTTGCCGGCAGTATGCGTCCAGACGATGCCGCTTGCGGACGCGGGAATCTCTTCAAAGGTTGGCGGAGCTACCTTTTGTGCGAAGAGCCCGCGCGACGGCGCGGCCTGCCATGCGCCCGCGAGGAGCCCCAGATTGCGGAGGAATGTGCGTCGCGACAGGCGGGAGCCGGCCCGAGTGATCTGCTGCTTCATTCGATGTATCGCGTCGGGAAATCCGCCTTAAACTTACAGGCAAATGTTGCGCCTGTCGATGACGCATTTCGGGACCGCTCGAACCGCCTGCCGGTGCCTGCTCCTGCTGGCAGCGTTCGGAACCCCAATGCCTCACGGAATCGCGCAATCGGAGCACGGTGAAGGAAGCATCGCAGACCTGCAACGGACTGCCCGGACCGAAGCAGAAGAAGGAAAAACTCCAGAAGCGATCCGCGACACGCAACGCGCCCTCGCGCTCGATCCGAACTGGAAAGAGGGATGGTGGAATCTGGGCACGCTGCAGTATGAAGCAAATCAGTATCAGGATGCAGTCCGCTCGTTTGAGAAGGTCACCGGATATGCACCGAATCTGGGATCCGCGTGGGCACTGTTGGGGCTCTGTGAGTTTGAGCTGAAACAATACCCGACATCGTTAGCTCATCTGGAAAAGGCGCGGGCGCTCGGGCTTGGCGATGACGCGGAGACAGCGCGCGTAGCCAGTTATCATCTCGCTCTACTGCTGATTCGTGAAGGCCAGTTCGAGCCCGGCGCTGCAATACTTCAATCGGCGTTCGAAAGCGGCACAGCTACTCCGCAGGTGCAGTTATCACTCGGAATGGCGCTGCTCCACGTTCCGCTGCTGCCGGAGGAACTGGATCCCTCGAAAGACGCGCTGGTGCGCGCTGCCGGCACCCTCGCGGTGGATTCGCAGAACTCTCTCGAGCACTTCTCGCAGTTCATCAAGCAGCATCCGGATGTTCCCTTCCTTCATTATGAATATGGCGTGCGATTGAAGGCGGCTGGGCGTTGGAGCGAAGCACTGGCCGAACAACAGGAGGAAGTGAAGCTCACGCCATGGAGTCCATTGCCGTGGAGAGTGATCAGCGATCTCGAGGCGAAGCAAGGGCATGCTGCGGAAACTGCCTCTGCTGTGCAGCACGCGAGTGTACTGGGCGCCAGCAAGAATGGCTCACGCGAGCCACAGATGATTGCTTTCTATAGCGCGACTGGCACATCGCCGAAGACCACAGCACTCGCACTCCGCGAGCGCGCCATGCAGGACTACGCAGAGGGCCGCTACAGCGAGGCGGTCTCCGGATTGAAATCATGGCTGAGTGCGAACCCTTCCGACGGTACCGGCTGGGCGGTTCTGGGTTTGAGTGAGTTTGCGCTGAAAGACGATGACAACGCGCAGATTCATGTGCAGCGCGGCGAACAGCTTGGTCTGAACGGCAGCCCGGAGGCGATACAGCAGGCGAAATACACTTATGCCCTTCTTCTGATACAAAGCAGTCAATTCGATCACGCATCCGAGGTCTTGTCATCAGCGGCCGGCTCGGGCAATTTGCAGGATGAGGTGCGATTCGCTTCCGGGCTCGCGCTTCTGCGCATTCGAAAGATGCCGGAGAATGTCCCACCCGACGAGCGGGCATTGATCAACCGCGCGGGTGAGATTGCCCAGTTGCTCTTCGCCAGCCGATACGACGAGGCCAATCACGAATTTGACGCGCTCCTGAAGCAGTATCCGCGCTTCCCGTTTCTTCACTACGCATACGGCACCGCTCTGCTTGCCATATCAAAATACAAAGAGGCAGAAGCGCAGATGCACGCCGAGATCACGATCTCTCCGGACTCTGATCTGCCGTATGTGCGCCTCGCCTCGATTGCCTTGCGTGAGCAGCAGCCCGCCGCTGCCATGGAGCCGGCGGAGCAGGCCGCGCGGCTCAATCCGGCTTCCGCCGAAGCTCACTATCTGCTTGGCAGGACGGTTCTGCAGTTGGGAGACACATCTCGCGCAGTGCGTGAGCTCGAGAACGCCGCCCGCCTAGCGCCGTCTAGTCCGGAGGTGCACTTCAACCTGGCGAAGGCGTATGCAAAATCCGGGCAGGCAGATAAAGCGGCAGAGGAGCGTGCGCGGTTTGTGGAGCTGAACACAGCGGCCGAAGCGCGAAGGCAGCAAGGCAGCCAGTCGTACCAGGGACCGCACGATGCCTCCGAGATGCCCGGCGCGTCACCTTCGAACGCGGGCCGGCCCACGCCGAACTGAACGCCGGCGGATTCACGTCATATGAGCCTGCCCCCCATCGGTGAAGGCCCGGGCGGTTATCGCGAGCGGAGCAGTGGCAGAGCGTTGCCGCGGTAGAGGCGCTGCAGCACATCATCCGGCAGACCGAGACCATAAATCTGCCAGCGTCCCTGCCGTGAAGCATGCGAAGGATAGTCGAAGTACTCGTCCTGGGTTTCAAAGAATCGATAGTGCAGACGGTACATCGTCTCTTCCGGCAGAAGATCCGCGCCAAAGAGAATGCGATCGGCATAGCGGAGGAAGAATCGACGGGCGGTAAAGGGCTGCCTGCCCAGCTCGGCCACTCGCGCCGACATGTCCAACTGAACATTCGGATGTGTATCCAGCATCTCGGCCAGCGCGGCTAAATCCTCCGGCTGCTCGCCCATATGGGCAGCCACAAAACGTGTACGCGGGTGACGCGCAAAGACGCGGTTGCGCTGCGCCAGCAGCTCTTCCCTGCTGAACTTCGAACCGTAGAAGCTCCAATCCGGATGAGCCGACAACTCTTCGAAACGCTCATTCTGCGCATCAGAAGGCAGGAAGAACGCCGCTGGATCGGCAGTGTGAAACATTATGAAGACATCGAGTTCGGCGGCTCGCGCGAAGAGCGGATCGAGGCGCGGATCATCGATGCGCAACATCGACCCGTCGGAATCGTGAAGTCGCAGGCCGAGGTCCTTCCAAATCTTCATGCCGATCGCGCCCCCGGAAACACATTGCTCCAGCCGCTCGACACTACGCTCAAAGAAGTCGTCCTGTTCTAGATCACGCCAGTCCATCCATGCGATGGTGGAGAAGCGATCGGGAGCGACAGCGTGCAGACGCTTGTGACTTTCCATGCCGTCCGTGCCGGGCTTCATCGTGATGTTCACCAGATGCTCGATGCCGCACGCATCCATCACGCGCAGCACCTCTGCCGGTTCCATGCCGTCGATGTGATTATGGAAGTCGATTGCCGGAAACTTCGGACGGTCCAGGTGATGTTCGGTCACGCGGAGCATCGGCCGCGGCGCAAAATCCCTCAGATTCAATGTCGCTGTGCTCTCCGCTGTCATCATCGAGACGAACGGGTCGCGCTCATCACCTGGCATACCTGTCCTCGTTGGTTTGTCTCATCAGCGTAACGCGCTGTACTCGGCAACACGCGAATCATGCGCGTGAAGGAATGCTTCCAGTTGCTTCCCGTCGGGCTGACCGGCGGTTCCTCCGATGTTCATCGCAGAGAGCGCTCCGGCAGCATTCGCAATTAGCAGACAGTCCCCCAGGTTTCGATGTGTCAGCATGCCGTGCACAAAGCCAGCGGCGAAGGAATCACCTGCACCGGTGGTGTCGATCGCGTCGATCGAGAAGGCGTTCGCATGAATTCTTTCCTCTGCTCGCACCGCGCTCGCGCCTTTGCGGCCCTGCTTTACAACGGCACACGAAGTCCGCTCGCCCAGCGCAGAGAGAGCCTCGGCGATGCTCGCCGTGCCGGTGAGCGCCTGGGCTTCCGTTTCATTCACAAAGACGAGATCCGCCAGCCGCATTACCTCCCAGATTTCGGCCGACCACGTCTGTGCAGGATCGGAATTGGGATCAAACGAAACGCTGAGCCCCGCGTTTTTGGCTTCACGCATCAGGCGCGCGAATGACGGTCGAAGCTCATGCTGCAGAAAATAGGAAGTCAGGTGAAGATGCGCAAAGCCGCGAAACGGCTCCGCAGGCAGGTCCCGATAGTGCAGATCGTTGATAGCACCCAGATGAGTCACAAGCGCGCGGTCATCGCGGGTGCTCAAAACGATCGTCGCGCCAGTCGGCTTTGAGGAGACCATCAGCCCATCCGTCGCGATACCCTCCTCGTGCAGGACGTCACGACAAAAGCGTCCAAAGTCATCATCTCCGATCTTGCTGCGAAAGCCGACACGGTGCCCAAGGCGCGCAACGCCGTTCGCAAAAATGGCCGAAGCGCTCCCCAGCACCATCCGCAGATCCTGCGCCAGTATTTCGGAACCAAGCTGCGGCGGAGAGGCCAATCCGGAGAGGACGATATCCACATTCAATTCGCCGATAACAAGAACCGCCGGCAATCTTTTATCGTATTTTTTGTCGTTTGCTTTCATTTTCTTTCGATTTATTGCTGAGTGTAATACAATCCTGCTCTATTGGAGCAGGTTTGGTTGTGTCGGGAGTGAAAGATTTGGTGGATGCGCTGAGTGCGTTGGTGAATTTGCCGGAGGGACGGAAGCGGGAGCTGGGTGTCGAGTACACCGCGGCCGAGATTGCGCACCAACCGAAGACCTGGCTGGACACTGTGGCGCTGGTCCGGCGGCGGAAGCCGGAGCTTGAGCGGTTTTTGAAGAGTGTGGCGGGTTGGCCGGTGCTGCTGACGGGCGCGGGCACATCGGATTTCGCCGGGAGAGCCGTCGAGCGGCTGCTCGAACGCCGCTGGCGTACGACGGTGCGGGCGGTGGCGAGCACCGATCTGCTGACTGGGATGGAGGACTGGCTGCGGCAGGAGGCGCCGTCGCTGTGCATCTCGATCTCACGATCGGGCGACAGCTCGGAAGGCGTTGCGGCGATCGAGGAGATGACGCGGCAGTTCCCCCGCGTGGCACACCAGGTGATCACCTGCAATGCCGAAGGCGCAATGGCAAAGCTGACACGGGAACGCCCGGGCTCGTATGCATTGGTGCTCGATCCGGCGACGAATGATCGTGGCCTGGCGATGACCAGCTCGTACACCAACATGGTGCTGGCCGCGCAGGCACTCGGCTACCTCGATGATTTGGATAGCTTCGGCGCTGCGGTGGAGGCGATGGCGAAGAGCGCCACTTCCCTTCGGCCGGGTGCGGCGGATGCCGCGGCGAAGCTGGCCAAGTCGGGCTTCCGGCGCGTGTGTTTCCTGGGCTCGGGCGCACTGGCTGCCACGGCGACGGAATCCGCGCTGAAGGTGCAGGAGCTGACGGCCGGGCGCATCTTCACCATGTCGCAATCGTTCCTGGGTCTGCGTCATGGACCGCTGTCGTTTCTCGATAAGGAAACTGTTGTGGTGGCGTATCTGGCGTCGAATGCACAGACGCGCTCGTATGAGACCGATTTGCTGGGCGAGTTGCGAGACAAGAAGCTTGGCGCGACCATCGTTGCGACCGGATTTGGGTTATCGCGCGAGGAGAAGGCGAAGATCGACGTGGCGGTGGATCTGGGCCCGGAGCGCACGGCCATTCCGGATGAACTGCGCCCGCCGCTCGATGTGATTGTCGGCCAGTTGCTGGGGCTCTTCTGTTCGCTCGAGCACGGGCTGAAGCCGGACACGCCGAGTCCCACAGGCGCGATCTCGCGTGTCGTGTCGCATGTGCGGATCCATTCCTCTGCGGATGCTCAGCCCGTCGCGGAGACGCAATGGCCCTAAAAACTCGGCTCGCTCGTTCTCTCCTTGCTGCAACTCTCGTCACTGTGATCGCGGTTCCCCATAGCTGGAGCCAGCAGCATCATGCCAGTACCGACCAGAACAACGGCCGCATCGGCGACCAGTGGGTCGAGGCTACGTGGCCGGTAGAGCACGGCAGCCCCGCGGCGCTGGTGGTGCGCGACCTGCGCGACGGCCACACGCTCCGGCTGGATGGCCCATTCCGTATCGCGCTGGAAAAGGGCGGCATTGTCGAGCCAACGAAGATGAAGCTGCTGGCGCCCGCGCGTACCGAAGATCTGGCCGCGCGGCCGGGCGCCTCAGTGGCGGCAGAGCGGCTACCTGGGACCGCAATCCATTACCGGCTGGGCGATCCGGACGGACGCTTCGAAGTGGATTGGTCGGTGGTGATGCGCGAGGGCGCGCACTACGTCCGGCAGGTGCTGGCGATCACGGCGGGCAAGCAGGACGTGGGAATCACAAGCGTCTCGCTGGTGGATGCCACCGCGCCCGGCATGCGGTTGACCGGCACGGTGAAGGGCTCGCCGCTGACGGCAGGAAACTTCTATCTCGGCTTTGAGCATCCGATCTCGACGTCCAGCGTGGTGCACGAGCGCGGCACAGCGGAGATCGAGCGAGTGCTGCCGCTGCGTGCAGGACAGACCGTGACCTACTCGGCAGTAGTGGGTGTGGCCGGGCCGGGACAGATGCGGCGCGACTTTCTCGCCTACATCGAGCGCGAGCGCGCACATCCCTACCGCACCTTCCTGCACTACAACAGTTGGTACGACATCGGCTACGAGAACCCGTACACACAGGCGCAATCCGTAGAGCGTATCAACACCTTCGGCCAGGAACTGCACGTCAAACGCGGCGTGAATCTGGACTCGTTCATGTTTGACGACGGATGGGATGACCGGCAGGGGATGTGGGCGATACGCAAGGACTTCAAAGACGGCTTTCTGCCGCTGCAGGATGCAGCCGCGAAATACGACACCGCGCCGGGTGTGTGGCTTTCTCCGTGGGGCGGCTATGCGGAGGCGAAGCAGGAGCGCATCGCCGAAGGGCGCAAGGAAGGGTATGAGATCGAGAATGGTGGTTTCGCGCTCTCCGGGCCGAAGTACTACGCCCGCTTTCACGAAATCTGCATGGAGATGCTGAAGAAGTACGGCGTGAACCAGTTCAAGTTCGACGGAACGGGCAATGCCGACACGGTGTTCAAAGGCAGCGTCTTCGACAGCGATTTTGATGCTGCGATCCATTTGATCGGCGATCTGCGGCAGGTA
>DASVAI010000186.1:0-10801 GCA_036376445.1 Acidobacteriaceae bacterium | reverse complement strand
TTCGTAGCGAACGACGGCGAGCCCAACTTTCTCTACGTCAACAATGGCCATGGACACTTCAACGACGTTGCGTATCCCTCCGGACTGGCGGTCAACCAGGACGGCACGGAACAGGCGAACATGGGCGTCGCGCTGGGCGATTACATGCACACCGGGCGCTTCTCCATCGCCATCTCCCATTTCAGCGAAGAGTACGCGACGCTCTATCGCAACGATGGCGGTTTGAACTTCACTGATGTCTCCTACCCATCGGGAATTGCGCGGCCCACCACTGCCTATGTCGGTTGGGGCGATGCCTTCCTCGATCTCGACAACAGCGGCTGGCTCGACTTCATGCTGGTCAACGGGCATGTGTATCCGCAGGTAGGTGCATCATGAGTGAGCATGTATCGCGAGCCCAAGCTGGTCTATCAGAATCAGCATGACGGAACATTTCACGACGTGTCGAAACTAAGCGGCGCCGCCGTCCAGACACCGCAGGTAAGCCGGGGGCTCGCGGTGGGCGACCTCTTCAACGACGGACATCTCGAAATCGTGATCGAGAACCTGGAAGGTAGCCCGATGATTCTGCGCGCAGACGCCGGCAAACAGAATCACTGGCTGAGCCTCGAACTGCGCGGCGCGAAAGGCAACCTGCTCGCGTTGAATGCCGTGGTCAGAGTGATCGCCGGCGACCTGACGCAGTCCGACGAGGTCCGCAGCGGTGGCAGCTATCTGTCGCAAAATGATCTGCGACTGCACTTCGGCCTCGGCCAGCACGCGCGCGCGGACAAAGTGGAAGTGACCTGGCCATCGGGGAAAAGGGAAACGCTCACCAATCTCGCCAGCGACCGCCTCTACACCATCCAGGAAGGCAAAGGCATCATTGCAACTCGCCCTGCCGCTGCTTCGCCATCCTATCTGCATTGATCTTCACTCCGGGCATCTCGACTTACTCTGACGAGCGGACAGCCGCTGACTTGCTGAGCCGATCCAGCGCAAGATTCAGTTCCAGAACATTCACTCTGCGTTCGCCCAGCAAACCGAATGTGCGATCGGTGATGTGCGCATCCACAAGTTGCCGCACCGTTTGTTCCGGCAGAGCCCTGGCTGCTGCGACTCGCTCTACCTGGTAATAAGCAGATGCCGGTGAGATATCCGGGTCCGGCCCTGATCCAGATGCAGTGACAAGGTCAACCGGCACCGGTGTGTCGTTCGACTGCGCGGCAACACTGTTTGCAACGCGTTGAACCAACCCTTTATTTGTAGGAGCCAGGTTGGATCCGGATGATGCTGCGGCATCGTATCCATTGCCCGCAGCAGAGGGCCGCGGGTGAAAATACCCAGGCGCGGTGAATGATTGCCCAATCAGCCGCGACCCGACCACGACGTCACCGCGCCGCACCAGCGATCCTCCAGCCTGCTTAGGAAAAATCAGATGCGCGAGTCCGGTGATTGCCAGTGGATACAGTACGCCCAGCAGGAGCGCCGTGAACGCCGTGTACCGGCATGCAGTAGCAAGACAACGTTTCATCGCGACCATGCTTTCTAGGCCAGCCCGACTGCGGTGATCAGCATATCGATCGCCTTGATTCCCAGGAACGGCGCCACCACGCCTCCTGCGCCGTAGATCAACAGGTTCCGCTGCAGCATCGCCGCAGCGGATGACGGACGATACTTCACCCCGCGAAGCGCAAGCGGAATCAAGAGAACGATGATGATCGCGTTAAAGATCGTCGCGGAAAGCACCGCGGATTGAGGCGTGCGCAGATGCATGATATTCAGCGCGTTCAGGACCGGAAATGCGCCCGCAAACATTGCCGGAATGATCGCGAAGTATTTCGCGACATCGTTGGCAATGGAAAATGTCGTCAGCGCGCCGCGGGTCATCAGCAGTTGCTTGCCGATCGCCACAATCTCGATCAGCTTCGTCGGATTCGAGTCCAGATCGACCATGTTGCCCGCTTCTTTGGCCGCCTGGGTTCCGCTGTTCATAGCCACGCCCACGTCCGCCTGTGCCAGCGCGGGCGCGTCATTGGTTCCATCGCCGGTCATCGCCACCAGCTTGCCTTCCGCCTGCTCGCGGCGGATCAGTTCCATCTTGTCCTTCGGCTTTGCCTCTGCCAGAAAATCATCCACACCGGCCTCGCGCGCAATCGCAGCAGCAGTCAGCGGGTTATCTCCGGTAATCATCACGGTTCGAATGCCCATGGCGCGCAATTGCTGGAACCGTTCCCGCATGCCGCCCTTCACCACGTCCTTCAGGTGGATCGCACCCAGCAGCCGGCCGTTCTCCGCCACCAGCAGCGGCGTGCCTCCACCCCGCGAGATCGTTTCGACAGTGGCGTCCATCTCAGCGGGCAAAACAGCTCCTCCTTCCCGCAGATAGCGAGCAATCGCGTCGGCGGCGCCCTTCCGGATGCTGCGTCCGTCAAAATCAACGCCGGACATGCGCGTCGTCGCACTGAACGGAACAAACATCGTATTCACCTGGCCAAGTTCCCTGCCCCGCAATCCGTAGCGCTCCTTCGCCAGAACTACGATCGATCGGCCCTCGGGTGTCTCGTCAGAGAGCGAAGAGAGTTGCGCGGCATCGGCCAGGTGCGCATGTTGTACTCCCGGCGCAGGAACAAATTCCGCTGCTTGCCGGTTCCCGATCGTGATCGTCCCAGTCTTATCGAGCAATAGCGTGTTCACATCGCCAGCGGCTTCCACCGCGCGCCCGCTCGTCGCTAGGACATTGTGTTGCACCAGCCTGTCCATCCCGGCGATGCCGATTGCGGAGAGTAAACCGCCAATCGTGGTCGGGATCAGGCATACCAAGAGAGCGATCAGCACAAAGATCGTCTGCGGCGTTCCGGAGTAGATCGCAAAAGGCTGCAGCGTGACAACGGCCAGCAGGAAGATGATCGTGAGGCCCGCCAGCAGGATGTTCAGCGCGATTTCGTTCGGCGTTTTCTGCCGCTCTGCTCCTTCCACCAGGGCGATCATGCGGTCGAGAAACGTCTCACCGGGATTTGATGTAATGCGCACAATGATTTCGTCGCTGAGCACCCGCGTGCCGCCCGTCACTGCAGAGCGATCGCCTCCTGCTTCGCGTATCACGGGCGCCGATTCACCCGTGATGGCCGACTCGTCAACGGACGCGACGCCCTCCACTACTTCTCCGTCGCCCGGAATCATCTGGCCCGCGGAGACGCGCACCAGGTCGCCCGCACGCAGACTGGAGCTGGGTACTTCCTCAATCGCACTGCCGCGCAACCGAAACGCAGTCGTCTCTGATTTCGCCTGGCGCAGCGCATCGGCCTGCGCCTTGCCGCGTCCTTCCGCCATCGCCTCCGCAAAGTTGGCAAACAACACCGTGAACCATAGCCACAGTACGATCTGCAAATCGAACTTCGTGCTGCCGCGACCGTGAACCACATCGAGAATGAGGAAGATCGTCGTCAGGACGCTTCCCACCTCCACCACAAACATCACCGGGTTGTGCAACATGGATATCGGATTCAGCTTGCGCGCTGCATCCACAACAGCGCGCCGTGCGATCGCAGCATTCATCACCGATCGCCGCGATTTACCGGAAGTGAGAAAGTCGTCCATAATCCTTTTCAAAAGGCACGCCCGGCCTGCATCAGCAGATTCTCCAGGACAGGACCCAGGGTGAGCGCAGGAACAAACGTGAGCGCTCCCACGATGAGAATCACGCTGGTAAGGAGCACGGTGAAGAGCGGAGTCGTCACCGGAAACGTTCCAGCGGAAGCCGGGACACGCCGCTTCCCCGCCAGGTTCCCGGCGATCGCCAGCATGGGCACGATCATCAGGAATCGACCGGCAAACATCGCTATGCCGAGCGTCACGTTGTACCAGTTGGTATTCGCATTCAGCCCTGCAAACGCCGAGCCGTTATTGCCTGCCGCGGAGGTGTACGCATAAAGAATCTCTGAGAGCCCATGCGGACCCTGGTTCGCCAGGCTGGACAGGCCGAACTTCGGCGAGAGCACCGAGACCGCCGTGAAGCCGAGAATGATCAACGGAAAGATGAGCAGGTACAGCATGGAAAGCTGCACATCGTATGCTTCGATCTTCTTGCCCAAATATTCCGGCGTGCGGCCCACCATCAGGCCCGCAATAAATACCGAGACAATCACGAAGATAAGCATTCCATAGAGCCCCGCCCCCACACCGCCGAAGACCACTTCGCCTAGCAGTATGTTCACCATCGGCACCATGCCGCCCAATGGCGTAAAAGAATCGTGCATGGCATTGACCGCGCCGCAGCTTGCATCGGTGGTGACAGTGGCGAAAAGCGCGGAATTCGCAATGCCGAAGCGGACTTCCTTGCCTTCCATGTTGCCGCCGGACTGGTCGATGGAAACGCGCTGCTCCACATTGTGCAGAAGCGGATTGCCGTGCGATTCCGCCGAATAGCACGTCAACACGCCCGCAAACCACAGCACCGCCATTGCGCCGAACACAGCCCAGCCGTGTCGCGGCGAGCCCGTCATTCGCCCCAGCGTCACTGTGAGCCCGGCCGGGATCAGAAAGATCGCAAACATCTCCAGCAGATTGCTGAATGGTGTCGGGTTCTCAAAGGGATGCGCACTGTTCGCGTTAAAAAATCCGCCGCCGTTGGTGCCCAGCATCTTGATGGCTTCCTGCGACGCCGCGGGCCCTTGCGCAATCACCTGTGCATGCGATTCCAGCGTCTTCGCGGTGTCGTACGGCCGCAGGTTCTGGACCACGCCCTGCGACACCAGCAGCAAAGCCATCACAATCGACAGAGGCAGCAGGATCCACAACGTCGCCCGCGTCAGGTCTACCCAGAAGTTGCCCAGCGTTCTGATCTCGCGCCGCGCGATGCCGCGGATAAAGACCACAGCCAGCGCCATGCCCACTGCCGCCGACCAGAAGTTGTGCGTCGCAAGACCGAGCATCTGGGTCAGATAGCTCATCGTCTGCTCGGGCACATAGGATTGCCAGTTGGTATTGGTCGTAAACGAAATCGTGGTGTTCCAGGCCAGCGCCGGCGGCACGCCCGGCAGATGCTGCGGATTCCATGGCAGAATATGCTGCGCTCTCTGCACCACATACGTCAGCAGCATCGTCACCAGGCTGAACACCAGCATGGAGGCTGCGTATTCCGTCCAGCGCATCTCCTCATCGCGGCGCACCCCGGTCAGCTTGTACAGCAAGCATTCCAAGGGAACCAGCACCCGGTCAGGAAACGTAGCCTTGCCCTCAAACACGCGCGCCATATAGATACCCATTGGCCTTGCCGAGAGCGCAATAAGCGCGAAGAAAAGCGCGATCTGAATCCAGCCGTGCAAGGACATTCAGAGCTTCTCCGGCCGCAGCAGCGCATAGACAAGATAGACAAGGACCGCAAAGGACACGGCCAAAAGCACGATATCTTCACGCATGCGGAACTCTCCGGAGCGCGGCGCATCCCTTGCCATAGACAGCCGCAACGCCGAAACAAATCGCAGTACCCAGCAATGCCATCAGATCAGACACGAAGCAGCGGACCTCCCGCGCCCGATGCTCTTGCCCGTGCGCCTGCTTCAGTAGAGGCGCGCTGCGGATAGGAAGTCCGTTCGTAAGGCGTTAAGAGTTCGTAATGTCTGTGGATTCTGCCGCGCTCGGATCGGGATCGAATCTGTAACCGACCCACGGCTCGTTGAGTATGTAGCGAGGCTCAGCGCGGGCTTCGATCTTCTTACGTAGCTGCGCAATCAGCACGCGGAGATACTCCGGTTGGTCCTCTCCCGCCGCGCCCCACACCGCCTTCAGCAGCGTGCGATGTGTCAGCACTCGGCTTGGATTCCGCGCGAAGAACAACAGCAGCGCAAATTCTTTCGGAGTCAGGTGCACTTCCTCCTGCCGTACGCGCACGCTGTGCTGCTCCGTGTCGATTTCGAAATCGCCAACCGAAATCTGCGGCGCTTCCTGCGGTTGCCGCGCGGCTTTGCGCAGCTGCGCTCGTACCCGCGCCAGCAGCTCTTGCATGCTGAACGGCTTCGTCACATAATCGTCCGCGCCCTCATCCAGCGCAGCCACCTTCATGGTCTCCTGCTCGCGCACGGATAATACGATGATCGGCGTGTCTCCCATTTGACGAATTGCGCGCGTCAGCTCGATTCCATCCATCCGCGGCATAAAGAGATCCGTAATCACAAGGTCAGGCGCCGACTGGCGAAACGAGTCGAAGGCCTCGACGCCGTCCCGCGCCAACGTCACCTGGTACCCGCTGCTGGCAAGCGACGCTCGTAATACCCGCATAATCTGCGGCTCATCATCGACGACCAGAATACGCATGATGCCTCTCGCCTGCCGGATGCTCACCTTCTCTATCCCGCCGGGACTTCTAGTCTGCCATGTAACTGGCCCAACCGTAGAATCCTGACCATAGATATCCTGACCATAAAATCGTAGTGTGATTTCTCGCCGGCTGGAAACACCCACTCGTTGGACCGTCGCACTGGCCGCTCTCGGCGCGGTGGTTGCCATTTATCGTCTGTGGCTCCATGTCAATCCAACCACCGTCGCGCTCACCTTCCTGCTCCTCACGCTCACCGTCGCGGCCCGGTGGGGCCTCAGGCTTGCTGTTGTCCTCTCCATCGCCGCCACAGTCTGCTACAACCTGCTCTTTCTTCCCCCGCTCGGCACACTTACCATCGCCGATCCGCAGAACTGGATCGCTCTGCTCACGTTTCTCAGCACATCCGTCATCGCGAGCCGGCTCTCCACGCGCGTTCGCGAAGAGGCGCTCGATGCAAAGCGGCGAGAACTGGAAGTCGAGGCGCTCTTCCACCTCAGCCGTGAGCTGCTGCAGACCGACAACGTTGCCGAATTACTCCGCACTGTCCCCGATTCCATCGCCCGGGTCACAGGCGCGTCATCGGTGGCTCTCTACCTTGAGAGCGGCCATCAAATGTTTCGCTCGAGCCGCTCGAGCGCGGACGATTTCTCGAGAGAGCAGCCCGAGCAACTCATGCTCTTGCCGCGCGTCACCGCGATGAAATCGGGCGCGGGCGTCGCAGTTCCGCTGCGCGCCGGCGTGCGCCCCCGCGGCGCGCTGTTTATGGCGCGGACCGCTCTCTCCGAAGAAACACTCGAAGCACTGGGCGGCCTGGTATCCATTGCCATCGATCGCGCGCAGGCGCTGGAGAAGGCTGCCCGCAGCGAGGCGGCGAAGGAAAATGAGCGCCTGCGCAGCCTGATGCTCGATTCCATCAGCCATGAGCTCCGCACGCCGCTTACGGCAATCAAGGCCTCGGCCACCACTCTACTGTCGTCGGCCCCGCTCAGTTCCAACGATCACCAGGAGCTCCTGACGGTGATCGATGAAGAGACCGACCGGCTGAACCGCCTCATCGCTCAGGCCGTGGAGATGGCGCAACTGGACACCCAGGAAGTGCAGATGGACCTGAGACCAACCAGTGTGGAGGAGGTCGTACGGCAGGGCGTGCATGCCTGCGCCGTCCAGCTTGCCGCGCGGCCAGTCACCGTTACCCTCCAGCCCAACCTGCCCAAGGTTCTCGCGGAGGCGACATGGCTCCAGAAGGTGGTCTGCAACCTCCTGGAAAATGCAGCGAAGTACTCGCCCCCTGGCTCGCCCATTACCGTCACAGCCACCGCGGCTGGCGATCAGGTCCGTGTCGAGGTTACAGACAGCGGAGTCGGCATCGACCCGACCGAACAGTCCCTCATCTTTGAGAAGTTCTACCGGGGACGCGCGCAGGCGAATCGCCTGCCCGGAACCGGCATGGGACTCGCGATCTCCCGCGCCATTGTCGAGGCCCATCACGGCAGCATCGGCGTCGCCAGCGAGCCTGGGAAGGGTTCCGCGTTTACCATCTCGCTGCCCATTTGGCGCTCTGCCGCGCGGAGCAGCTAATCCGATCCTGTACCGCCAGTGAGCTGCTACTGCCACGGCCTGCTATGGGAGATGAACTGCGCGTGGGCAGCCAATCCGACCGCGCGTGAATCACAGCGACCATGGCGCGACCAACGTGGCAAGGACAGATCCAGATATCCCTCGTCTCTTTTGCAGTCAGCATTGTGCCGGCAAGCACCTCCGCCCGGCAGGTAGCCTTCCATGAGGTGGATCGCAAGACTGGCGAGCGCATCCACCACCGCAAAGTTGCCGCGGACGACGAGGCCCTGGAAACCGAAGATGTGGCGAAGGGCTACGAGTACGAGAAGGGCAAGTATCTGGTCATCGAGCCTGCGGACCTCAAGAAGCTTCGCCTGCCCGGCCAGAAGACCATGGCACTCGAACATTTCGTCCCTCGCGACTCCATCGACCCATCCTATTTCGAGCGTCCTTACTTCCTCATCCCGAAAGACGAGTTGCAGGCGCGCACGATGGCCACCATCAGCCGCGCCCTGCGCGAGAGCGATCGCGTCGGCTTGTCCGAGATCACCTTCAGCGGACGCGAGCACTTCGTAGCGATTGCGCCCCCGGCCGATGACGATTCCCCATGGCTCAACCTGTATCTTCTTCGCTATGAGGAGGAGCTTCGCGAGCCGGCGAAGTATTATGGCGACCAGAAGAAGCCATCCATCGATAAGAGGCAGCTGGCCATGGCGCAGCAATTGATCGAGTCCTACAGCGAACACTTCAACCCCTCTGTCTTTAAGGACGATTTCGAAGCCGCGCTCCGCGAATTCGTCGAGGCTAAGCTGAAGCACAAGCCGCTGCCGAAGCGCCCGCCGGAGGCAAAGCCCGGCAAGGTTATCGATCTCATGGACGCACTGAAGCGCAGTATTGCCGAACGTAAGGGCGAGCACCCCGCCTCCAGAACCCGCCGTCGCAAGGCCGCCTGACTATGCCGGCACGCGCCAAGAAAGCACTCGCCCCCGCCGCCGCGGTCGATGAGCAGCTCGCGCGCTATCGCGAGATGCGCGACTTCAGCCATACGGCGGAGCCGCGCGGGTCGCGCCATGACGCGAAGCAACCCGCCGACGGCCTGCCCTTTGTTATCCAAAAGCATGCGGCCACGCGTTTGCACTATGACTTCCGCCTGGGCTGGAACGGTGTGCTCAAGAGCTGGGCGGTCGCCAAGGGCCCCAGCTATGTAGTGGCGGACAAGCGGCTCGCCGTGCAGGTGGAAGACCATCCCATGGAATACGGCGGCTTCGAGGGCACCATCCCGAAAGGGCAATACGGCGGCGGCACCGTCATGCTTTGGGATACCGGCACGTGGGAGCCCGTCGGCGATGCGAACGAAGGTCTTCGCACCGGCCGTCTCAAATTCATCCTGCATGGGCAAAAGCTGAAAGGCCACTGGACCTTGATCCGCATGGGCGGCAAAGCTGCTCAGGAATCAAAGCCCAACTGGCTCCTTATCAAGGAGCACGATGAGTATGAGCGCTCCGCCGATGCCCCCGCGATTGTCGACGAAAAGCCCAACAGCGCCGTCACGCATCGCGATATGGACTCGATCGCGCATGCCTCCGACCATGTGTGGGATTCGCGCACCGGGCTCGCGGCCGATGAGCGCGCCAAGGCATCTGCGTCACAGAAAAAGCCGGCAAAGAAGCCGGAGCGCATCGCGTTGCCGCGCACAGCAAAGACAGAGTCTCTGCCAAAGTTCATCGAGCCGCAGCTCGCGTCATCATCGGAGAATCCACCGCAAGGCAAAGACTGGCTGCACGAGCTGAAGCTCGATGGCTATCGCATGCAGGCGCGCATCGATCACGGCAAGGTCCAGTTGCTCACGCGCAGCGGCCTCGATTGGACCCATCGCATGCGGTCGCTCGCCACCGCTCTCGAAGCGCTGCCCGTGGAAACGGCCATTCTGGACGGAGAAGCGATTGTTCTCGACGAGCGCGGCATCAGCAGCTTCGCCGCCCTGCAAGCCGCTTTTCAGGAGGGCGCTCGCCACGCACTGCATTACTACGTCTTCGACCTGCTGCATCTCAACGGGCACTCCACGCGCTCGCTCCCGCTCACCAACCGCAAGGAACTGCTCGAGCAACTCATCACCACGCTGGACGACGACACAATCCGAATCAGCGAGCACGTACAGGACGAAAATGCCGCGATCTTCGAACAAGCCTGCCGCCATGGCGCGGAGGGCATAGTATCGAAACGCGCCGATGGTGCATATGTCTCCGGCCGCAGCTCCTCGTGGCTCAAGATCAAATGCGGCCTGCGCCAGGAGTTCGTTATCGGCGGCTTCACCCTTCCCACGAAGGGCGGCCCTGGTATCGGAGCGCTGCTGCTCGGCTACTACGAGAAAGGCAAGCTCCTCTACGCCGGCCGTACCGGCACAGGCTTCACGCAAAAGTTACAGTCCCAGATACGAAAAAAACTCGACTCGATCAGCACCGACACGAATCCGTTCGTCTCCGTAGGCCCTGCAGAACGTCGCGAAGCACACTGGGTTAGGCCTGAGCTGGTCGCAGAAGTCGCCTTCAGCACCTGGACCACCGATAATCTTGTCCGCCAAGCCTCCTTTAAAGGCCTTCGAGAGGACAAGCCGGCGAGCGAAGTCGTTCGCGAGAAAGCGTCAGGGTCCATACCCAATCCCCGTGCCGCCACCACGGCACGCAAATCCACACCAGCAGCCCCGCACGCGGGCCCGCCACTGCCCCGCATCACGCATCCGGAAAAGATCGTCGATCGCGAGAGCGGTCTCACCAAGCAGCAGTTTGTGGCCTACTACGCCGAGGCCGCCAGCCACATCCTGCCCCACATTGCGGACCGTCCGCTGAGCATTGTGCGCTGCCCGCAAGGGACCGCCGCGAAATGCTTCTTCCAGAAGCACGTCAAGCCCGGGCTTCCCAAAGGCATCGACTCGGTCGAGATTGTCGA
>DASVAI010000181.1:0-5501 GCA_036376445.1 Acidobacteriaceae bacterium | reverse complement strand
CCGTATCGGTCACCCGAAGAACTACTGAGGTGTACGGTAGCAAGGACGCGCCGGAAGGCGAAGAGTTTTTGTCGCTTTCTTGCCTTACGCGGGAGACTGGTTACCCGCCTGTCGGGTTCTCCGAAGTGGTTACTAAAGCATGCCGTATTTGTGTAATTTTTTGTGGCGCGTTGCCGAATTCAGTCGAGAGGCGACGGACGTCAGGCGGTCTTGACCGCGATGACGATCTTTCCGAAATGGGAAGCGTTCTCCATCGTGGTGAAGGCTTCGCGGGCTTCTCCGAACGAGAAGATGCGGTCGATCACGGGACGGAGGCGGATCTGCTCGATGGCGCGGTTCATCTCGAGGAAGTGCTGGCGGGAGCCGACGTAGATGCCGCGTATGTGAAGCATTTTGTGCAGAATAGGCGTGATGGTGAGGGGTTGTTCACGGCCTGAGAGCACGCCTATCTGGGCGACGACCCCACCGGTGCGGGTGGCAGCCATGGATTGCTGGAAGGTGCCGGCGCCGCCAACTTCCACGGTGAGGTCGACGCCGCGTCCCGCGGTCTGACTGACGGCCCATCGTGCCCATTCCGGGTCGTCGCGGTAGTTGTGGCCGGCGCTGAGGCCGAGCGCGGCGGCGCGGCGAAGCTTTTCCGCGCTGGAAGAGGTGCCGATGACGCGAGCGCCGAGCCCCACGGCGAACTGGAGAGCAAAGCAGGAGACGCCGCCGGTGCCCTGGAGGAGAACGGTGTCGCCGGATTTGGTATTGGCTGCCGTGACGACGGCATTCCATGCTGTGACGCCGGCGCATGGGAGAGTGGCGGCTTCCTCGAAGCTGAGCTGATCGGGAATCTTCACGACACCGTGCTGATCGAGAACGATCTGCTGTGCGAGAGTGCCGTCAATGTCACCGCCAAGCGCGCCCTTGAACTTTTCCGGAGCGGGATCACCCTCGATCCACTGTTGAAAAAAAGTGCCGCAGACGCGATCGCCGACCGCGACTTCGGTTACTCCTTTGCCAATAGCGCTGATGATTCCGGCGCCATCGGAACAGGGAATGCGGTGTGGCTGGAGCTTCGGGTTGTAGGCGCCTTTCACCGTCATGAGGTCCCGGAAATTGAGCGAGACGGCGTGGACATCGAGGACCACCTGGCCGGGACCGGGCTGGGCTGCGGGGACTTCGTCGAGGGAGAGCTTGTCGATGCCGAATGCGGGGATGCGCCAGGCTTTCATGGCTTCATTAGAGCAGGGAAGTTGGATTTCGGCTTTCTGACGCGGAAGTGGCGGCGCGATCCTCGCCAGAGATTGACGCTTACTGAGCAAGTTGACTGCGGCCTTCGTTCTTAATTGCAAACAGCGTGAGGTAGAAGCCGGTCAAGATCTCAGCCACGGCCATCGGGGGAAAGCAGATTTCCATAAACAACTTGTGCTGTTCCGGAATTATCAGATTGGCAAAATACAGGATTGTCCATATCGCCGAAGCACAAAGGCCCAGGGCTGCGATGATTCTTGGGATATATCTCGACTGGAAGAACAGATAGAAGAAGAGAAACGAGCCTATACCAAAACATATGCCGCCGAGGTTTTCCGTGTTATTCGCGACCGTGCGCATCAGCTCCGCCAGTGACTGCGCTGTGATCAGTTCGGCTCGCAGGGTTTGCGTAGAGAGATAAAGGTGCACGTTTACGAAACTGCACATCCGAACCACGAGGGCGAGAAATGAATCTCCCAGAGTGAAGATCAATGCCAGTTGCGCCAGCAGACTATTGACAGGCATCAGTGTTGCATACAGTGCGAAGGCAAGCAGGCGCTTCCCAAACTTGCCATCACCACTGTCGAAAGCGCCGCTCTATACAAGTGTTTCGACGCCGCGATTCTTTCTGCGGTCTCCGCGAAGGTCCCACTGGGCGCGACACGCGAGAGGATGAAGCCCCCGACGAAAGCAAGAATGATTATGCCAAGCATCAAAAACCCGGCAATTCTCGCATAGGTACGTTGCGATCTACCGGTTTGTGCGTCCTCGACTCGCATTCGAATCCCGCCAGCAACGAACTGTACACCGGGCGATGCCAGAGCTTCGAATTCTTTCCAGACTGGATGGTTAGCCCTTCTGTCCGGATGGAATTAAGGGTCTAGCATGGAGATATGGCGAAGGGTTGGGAGTCGAAGTCCGTGGAAGAGCAGCAGGCGGAGCAGGCTGCGCCTGATCCGGCGCGGAAGACGATCGATGGGCCGAAGGAGCGGGCGCGGCAGGAATTGGAACTACAACGGGAACAAATTCTGTCGGCGCGGACGGCGAATCCGCATCGGCGGGCCGCACTGGAGGCGGCGTTGGCTGAGGTTGAAGGTCGGCTTGCGAGGTTGGAGAAAGAATAGACGGGTCGCTTCGCTCCAGATTGAATTCTCAGCGAACATCATCTCTTCGAGGTGTGGGGCGGGCTGAATCTGCCACTTCCGATTCGCGGAAATGGGGCACCCGTCTATTTTGTTTTGGTCGCGACAACCGTGGATTGTGAAATCATGAACGCCCGAGCATGGTCTAGCTCTGGCTGATTTGTGTCGGCGTTCTTCCAGGCTTTGAGGAAGTTTGTGTACTCGTCGCGCGCGGCTGCGGTATTGCCAGCGGCTTCGCTGGATTGCGCCATGCCGTAGAGGCTGAAGCCGGAGTTAGGTCGCTCCTTGAGCGCGGCGGCGTAGGCAGTGTGCGCGCCTGCCGCATCGCCTGCTCGGAGAAGCGCCGCGCCTTCGGTTTCGCCGACGGGACGGATGTAGGCCGGCGGCTCGCGGTAGCCGAGGTCTTTCTCTTCGCGGGCTGCCTGCTCGAAGAGCTTCTTCGCTTCGGGAAGCTGCTTTTGCGCGACCAGGATGGCGGCGCGCAGTTCTATTGACATGACGGAGAGATTGCTGAGCAGCGGGCCGGCTTTGGCATCTGGCATGACGATGGCCATGGCGGGCGCGGCGGGTGAAGGCTTCTTTTGCGGCGGCTCGTCGTGCGCGCGTTGGGACTGCCGCCAGAGATCGGCATCGAGACGGTCGGAGGCAGTCTGCGCGGCGGCGACGTCTCCCTTTTCGGCCGACTCCATGCCGGTGGCGAACTGCTGCAACTGGCCGGCGAGGAATTGCAGGTTCGGGAGCTTCGCGTCGGGCTTGCTGCCGGCGAGCATGCGCAGGACGGCGCTCCAGTCTCCGGTACGCAGCGCGATCGGGAGCAGCGGATCGAGGCGGGAGATGCCGTCGCGCGGAGATTGCGTGTAGAAGGCGTGGCCGGCCTCGCCGCGCGCGCCGGAGAGCTTTGCGGACAGCGTGCGCGCCTGATCGAGCTTGCCTTCTTCCATCAGGTTCGCGATGGAGTACATCAAGTTGTGGACGTAGTTCCAGTCGTTATCGACGGCGACGTGCTGTTCGCGCTGGTATTTTTCTTCGACCGAAGTGGATTGCGCGAACCAGCCCTCGGCCTGCGTGTAATCGCCGACCCGGTAGTAGATGTGGCCAGGCATGTGGACCATGTGTCCGGATGCGGGAGCGAGCGATGCAAGTGTGGCCGCGCTCTTGAGCGCCTGCTCGGGATGGGGGCTGGCTTCGACGGCGTGGATCCAGTAGTGGTTTGCCGCGGAGTCATCCGGCTTCGCTTTGAGCACTTCTTCGATGAGCTCGATCTGCTCCTTCTGCTCCTTGCGTGGCTGACCGTTCTCGTCGTAGCCGTCGCGCAGCAGATCGGCGAGAAAGAGCTTGGCCTGAAGGTCGTCGGGGTAGTCTTTGACGATCTCGCGCCAGATGGCGATCTCTTTATTGTCATCGGGATCGTTGCCGGGCTCGGCGGCATTCGCGGCTTCGTCGCCGGCGTCGGAGGCTTCGATGTAAAGCTGCTCGTGTTTGCTGACCTTCGGCTTGAGGCGCACGGCGTTGGCGAGAGCGTCGTGGGTGTAGCTGTTGATCTCGCCATTGCGGAACATGAGCGCGCGATAGAGGCCCCAGTAGCACATGGCGCAGTTGGGATCGACGCGGATGCCCTGTTCGAAGGCGCGCTCGGATTCGTAATCCCAGAAATCGTGGAGCAGGCTGAGGCCCTGATCGAACCATGCCTGGGCTTCGGGCGTGGCGGTGATCGCGAGATGGCTGTTGCCGATGCCGGTCATCCTGATGGGAGCGGGAAGCGAGGTCGGAGCGGGGAGGGTTTTCATCTGCATGCCGGTGCTGTGACAGGCGGCGGTCTGCGCGGAGACGGCGGTACATGTAACTGTCAGGATTGCGAGATAACAGGCTGTGCGCGGCAGAATGGAACGAAGCATTTTCATAGTAAGCGTTCTGAACACCCCACCCTACACTTTGCGTAGGATAGTCACCCGCGAAGTTGTCATTATGCGCCTTCGAAGAAGCGGCGTGTATCGCAAGAAAGGCGGCCGGGCCCAATGGAGAGGATGGCGAGGAGGCCGAGGAGCATACAGAAATCGGTGCGGGACTCGTGCATGGCGGGCCAGAAGCCCTGATGGAGCAGCATGGGGATTTTGGTGGTGGCGATGGCGACGCCGATGTCGATGAGCAGGGGGATGGAGGCGAGGCGGGTGAGCAGGCCGATCATCAGCAGCATGCCGCAGATGACTTCGACGGCGCCGACGAAGGGCGCGGAGATATTGGGCCAGGGGATGCCGATTTTTGCGAAGCGGCCGACGCCGAGCGCAGCGGGGAAAAGAAATTTCTGGATGCCTTCGGTAAGAAAGACCCAACCGACCATGAGGCGCAGCAGCAGGGCTGCCCATGCGTGGCTGTCCGTTGGTGGAACGTCTCTCATCGTGGTGCCTCCATATTGCGTTACTTGGAGGTTCTGTGGAAGAGCAGAGAGTTGGCCTGTGCCACGGGAGTCAGCAGGACCTCCGAGATGTTGACATGCGCGGGGCGGGTGACGGCGTAGAGGATGGCGTCAGCGACGTCATCGGGCGTGAGTGCCGTGATGTCTTCGTAGACCTTGGCGGCGCGAGCCGTGTCGCCACGGAAGCGGACTTCACTGAATTCGGTTTCGACCATGCCGGGATCGATGGTGGTGACGCGCAATGGGGTGCCGAGGAGATCTTCGCGCAGGCCCTCGTTGATGGAGCGCTCGGCGGCTTTGGTGGCGCAGTAGACTGCGCCGTTGGGGTAGGTCATGCGGCCGGCGGTGGAGCCGAGATTGACGATGTGGCCGCGGCCGCGCTCAACCATGCCCGGGACGACGGCGCGCGTGACGTAGAGCAGGCCTTTGACGTTGGTGTCGATCATCTCTTCCCAGTCCTGGCGCTTGCCTTCGTAGACCTTGTCGAGGCCGCGGCTGAGGCCGGCGTTGTTGACGAGGATGTCCATCGCCTTCAAGTCGCGAGGCAGTGCTGCGATCGCGCGCTCGACTGCGGCGTGGTCGGTGACGTCGAGCTGGATGGTGTGGACATCGGCTGCGGCATTGAGTGAGGCGCGCTCGGCGTTGAGGCGATCGATGCGGCGGGCGGCGAGGATGAGGCGCGCGCCGTTTGCGGCGAAGAGGCGTGCGGT
>DASVAI010000178.1:0-13002 GCA_036376445.1 Acidobacteriaceae bacterium | reverse complement strand
TCGACACAGCAGCAGCAGCAAATGAGCGCATGCTGCGGGTGCTGCTCGAAATCAAGTTGAGCGAAGAAGAATCCAAGAACGGCATCGCATCCGAGGGTGCGGAGATCGACGAGCTTCTAGAGAAGCTGCCCGGGCTCCCGCATCTTCAGGTCCGCGGCCTGATGACGGTACCTCCGTATCTGCGGGATGCCGAGGCAGTGCGCCCCTATTTCCGGCGACTGCGCGAGTTGCGCGATCAATACACGGGACGCCATCCGAAGCTGAAGCTGGATGCGCTGTCGATGGGGATGACGCATGACTATGGCGTCGCGATTGAGGAAGGCGCGACGGAAGTCCGGCTGGGAACGGCGCTCTTTGGAGCGCGCGATTACACCAAACCTTGATGACGCCATTCATGTAGCATCGCGTGTGACCCGAAAGGCTGTTTCCATTTCATGAATCCTCTATATGCGGGCGTTCTCGCCGCTATTGTTCTTGGCCTGCTCACGGTATCGATCTCGCGGCTGCGCAAGACGCAAACCAAGGACGATTATCTGGTCGCCGGCAGATCGTTGCCTGCTATCGTTCTGGTCTTTACGCTGCTCTGCTCCTGGATCGGCTCCGGTTCGCTGCTTGGAGCCGCGGAGAACGCCTACAATCACGGCTTCGCGGCGCTGTGGCAGGCAGCGGGCGGATGGGCAGGGCTCGCGCTGATCTATTTCATCGCTCCGCGTGCGCGCAAGTTCGCGCAGTTTACGATTCCCGATCTGCTGGAGGTCCGCTACAACCAGCTTGCACGCGTGCTCGGCGTTATTGCGGTGCTCTTCACGTATACAGCGATCACCAGCTACCAACTCATCGGTGGCGGCGACATTCTGCATATGGTCTTTCCCAGTGCGATCTCGCCGGATGCCGGCAAGTATCTGATCGCTGCATTTGTGATTGTGTTTACCGCCATCGCAGGGATGTCGTCGGTGGCGTATATGGATGTGCTGATCGGCATTCTCGCGACGGTCACGCTCATTCTGGCGCTGCCGTTTCTCATGCATCGCGCCGGCGGATGGAACACCGTACATGCCACATTGCCGGCAACACATTTTCAGGCGCTGGGCGATTTCACATTCATTCAAGCGCTTGAATTATTTCTGCCCACCATGCTGTTGATGCTGGGCAATCAGTCGATGTATCAGAAGTTCTTTTCGGCTAAATCAGAGAAAGCGGCGCGGCAGGCGGTGGTGGGCTGGGTGATAGGCACCGTCATTCTCGAAACGGTGATTGTCGCGATTGCGGTGGTTGCTTCGGTGGTCTTTCCCACAGGCGAAGTGCATGAGCATCCGCGCGAGATCATTGCCTGGAGCGCACTTCATGGACTTCCTACGTGGCTCGGGCCGCTGCTGATGGGCGCCGTTTTTGCGAAGATTATTTCCACGGCCAACAATTATCTGTTCTCTCCGGCGACCAACCTCGTCAACGACGTCTTCTCCCGATATATCGCTCCGAATGCATCGAACAAGGCAACGCTTCTTGTGTCGCGTCTGATGGTGGTGCTGCTGGGTCTATGGGCGCTTTACCAGGCGCTGCATACGCAATCTGTTTTGCAGAAGACGCTCTATGCATACACCATCTACTCCGCTGCCCTGACGCCCGTGGTGCTGGCGGCCTTCTACTCGCGGCGCGCGAATGCGGCAGGCGCTGTTTCGGCAATCGGAGTTGGCACATTCGTTACCGTCTTCTGGGACACCGATTTCATCCGGCATCATCTGCCGGCGGTGCTCGCCCAACGGGATGCTATTTTTCCGGCGCTGATTGCCGCGCTGATCTGCCTGATAGTCGTCAGCGCCTGCACTGCCACGCCGAAACGGGAGCAGATTGCTCCCTTCTTCCCCACTCCGGAGAGTGAAGGAACAACAGCAGTTTGAATGGGCAAGAACGAAGCCATGGCGATTGCAAACCTCACGGTCGAGCTTTCGATCCCGCTCGCGCGCTCACTGAAGGACCGCCGCCAGGTGGTACGCAGCATGAAGGACCGGCTGCGGCAGAGCTTCAATGTCTCGGTCGCGGAGATGGATGAAGCGGTGACGTGGCAGAGTGCAACGATTGGCATCGCGGCGGTCTCTTCCTCCCGCGATTATCTGCGCGGGCTGATGGAGGAGGTCGAGAGGGCCGCCACCCGTTTGGCCCGCGAAAACGGGGCTGAAGTTACCGATGCCTTTTGGGATTTCGTGGAATCCTGAGTTCCCTTAAACAGCACCGGCCGGACCGGTCGTTCTGATATCCTTTTGGGTTTACCCAGGGAGGCCCGCCATGCCCGAACAGCGCGCACGCAAATATCATCGGGATCGTGTAGCAGACACCCTGCGCGATGAGATCGCCACCATGATCCAGGGCGAGCTTTCGGACCCGCGAATCGGATCCGCGCATGTGACAGAGGTGGTGCTGAACGCAGGCGGCAAGTCGGCGCGTGTGTACGTGGCGAACGAAGGTTCGCCCGAGGATGAGGAGCCGATGCTGGTGGCCCTCGCTTCCGCGCGTGGATTCATCCGGCACGAGCTGCTGGAACGCATGGGCGTGCGCCACGTGCCGGAGCTGACGTTTCACATTGATCGCACCGAGCGCATGAACGCTCGCATTGACGAACTGCTGGGCCGGACGCGCCGGCGCAGGGGCGCGGCAGCCCAGAAATCTGCACCTGCTCCGGAGGCCGGCAAAGGCGCATGAATCCGTCTGCCTCCACGTCGCGGCAGCCTCATCCAGCACTGGTTGACACGGTGGACGCATCTGCGTTGGCGACTACTCGTCGGCGACCCGTCGAGTTGCGCGCCATCCTCGAAACGATCGCGGAAGCGGAAAGCATTCTGGTAACCGCGCACGCGCGCCCCGATGGCGACGCTGTAGGTTCCGTTCTGGCATGCGGCATGATGCTGGAACAGCTCGGCAAGCAGGTGACGATGGCATTCAGCGATCGCGTGCCGCTCATCTATCGCTGGTTGCCGTGCGCGCAGAGCATTCGGCACTGGCAACAGGTGGAGGGTGAGTTCGATCTCGCGATCCTGCTGGAGTGCGACGGTACGGAGCGCAGCCGCCTGAAGGGCCTCGAAGGCAGGCGACTGATTAATATCGATCATCACACCAGCGGGCGGAACTTTGCCCACATCAACTGGATCGACACCGATGCCTGCGCAGTGGCAGAACAAGTTTTTGCGCTTGCCGGCGCGGCGGGCGTGCGCGTCACGCCAGAGATGGCGACATGCCTGTATATGGCAGTGCTCACGGACACCGGAGCGTTCTGCTATGAAGGTACGGACACGCGCACCTTTTCGCTGGCGCATGAACTCGTCAGACTGGGCGCTTGTCCTGCGAGCATCGCGCAGGACGTGTACTTCTCGAATCCCATGTCGAAGATGCTGCTGCTGGGGGCGGCACTGGCCAACCTGAAGCGTGACGGACGTGTAGCCTGGCTCTGGGTGACGACCGCGGACATGGAGCGCACCAACGCAGCAGAAGAAGACTGCGAAGGCATCGTGAACTATGCGATCGGGATCGCGGGCGTGGAAGCCGCGGTATTTTTGCGCGAGCTTCCCAATCACCGTGTGCGGCTGAGTCTGCGCAGCAAGGGCGCGGTGAATGTTGCGGCCGTGGCGGAGAGCTTCGGCGGCGGTGGACATGAGAACGCGAGCGGGTGCACGCTTCCCGGTCCCTTGCCGGCGGCTTCTGAGGCAATTCTTGCGCGAATGCGCGCGCTCTTCTGAGCAACAACTCGCTTGCCGTTCCGCTTCGGGCGGTATGATGCTGGCATGATCAAGGCCGCTCCCTGCTTAGTTCCGCTGCTGATTGCTGCGCTTTCCTTTCCTGCTCCAGCCGCCAAACACACGATTGCCGCGAAAGAAAAAGCTGTTCCGCGGATGACGCTGCCGATTGTGCTGCATGTCGATTTGACGGACGCACCGCGGCACATCCTGCACGCGCACGAGACGATTCCCGTTACAGCAGGGCCGTTGGAGCTGGAATATCCGAAATGGATCCCGGGCGACCATCGCCCCACTGGACCGATCGATAACCTTGCCGGGCTCTTCATCCGCGCCAACGGACAAGAGATTGCATGGCGGCGCGATGAAGTGGATATGTACGGCGTCCACCTGACAGTGCCGGATGGCGCGACTTCGCTCGATTTGACGTACGACTTTCTCGCCGTGCCGGGCGGCACTGGCTCCGATGAGGACGATGCGACAAGCGCGAATATGGCGGTGCTCGAGTGGAACTCAGTAGTGATCTATCCAGCGGGCATACCGGTGGCGGAGATTCCGATCACGCCGAGCATTACGCTGCCTGAGGGCTGGAAGTCTGGAACGGCGCTGACACCCGCAAACGAATCCGGCAACGAGACAAGCTATAAGACTGTTTCGGTGTACACGCTGGTGGACTCGCCGCTGATCACCGGCCGCCATTTCCGGGAGATTCCCTTGGCGCCGGAGATTTCGCCAAAGCACTATCTCGACGTCGCGGGTGAAGCGCCCGAGGATGTGGATATCAAGCAGCCGGTGCTTGATTCGTTCTCAAAGCTGGTGCGTGAAGCGTCTGCGCTCTACCAATCGCACCACTATGAGACCTACCATTTCATCCTCTCGCTCAGCGACACGGTACGCAGCGAGGGGCTTGAGCATCACCAGTCCAGCGACAACGGCGAGCCGGAGCACGGCCTCTCCGACGATTCGCTGCTGATGCTCGACGCCGACCTGCTGCCGCACGAGTTCACTCACTCATGGAACGGCAAATACCGGAGGCCGATCGGTCTGGCGACACCGGATTATTCCACTCCAATGCGCGGCGACCTGCTGTGGGTCTATGAAGGGATGACGCAGTACTGGGGCCAGGTGCTGGCCACGCGCTGCGGGCTGCACACCCCGGAACAATTCCGCGAAGAACTTGCGCTCACTGCCGCCAATCTCGATCAAAAGCCCGGTCGCACCTGGCGCAATCTCGAGGACACCGCAATTGCAGCGCAGATCCTGCGCGGCAACACAGCCAATTATGCCAACTGGCGTCGCAGCCAGGACTACTACCCCGAAGGCCAGCTCGTATGGCTCGATGTGGATACCACTATCCGGCAGCTCACCCATGGACAGAAATCGCTCAACGACTTTGCGGTGAAGTTTCTGGCGGTCGGCCGCAACACTCCGGCAAGAGTCCTGCCTTACAACTTCGATGACATCGTGAATGATCTCAATTCGGTGGTAGCCTATGACTGGCGCGGCTTTCTAACCGAACGCCTCACCTCGCATGCGAACCACGCGCCGCTGGGCGGTATCGAGCATGGCGGTTACAAGCTGGTGTATGGCGACGAGCCGACAAAATTTGAGAAGGCGGCCTTAGGCCGGCGCGGCGGCGTGGATGCGCTCTATTCGGTCGGCCTGCGCGTGCGCAAAGACGGCACCATTGCGGACGTGAAGATGTTCTCGGATGCATACGAGGCGGGCTTCGCGCCGCAGTGGAAGATTGTCGCGGTAAATGATCTCGGATATTCGGACGATGTTCTCAAAACCGCGCTCAAGCAGGCAAAGGGCACAAAGGAACCCATCGAGTTCATCGTCTCCAACGACAACCGCTTTCGGGTGTTGAAGGTGGACTATCACAGCGGAGAAAAGTATCCGCGGTTGGAGCGCGATGCGAGCGTTCCGGATTTACTGGATGACATCCTGAAGCCGCTGGCGCCGGCAGACCCGGCTAAGTAAGTTAGATTTCGCTCACGTTGCGCCATGGGGCGAGGCGCTTCCATTGGAGTAGCATTTTTTAATGCAAACCTTGCGTGATGTTTTGCACCAGGCTGGCCAGCGTCATGCCGCCATCGGGCATTTCAATGTCTCAAATCTCGTTTTGCTGAAAGCAGTGTTCAGCGCTGCGCAGTACATCCATGTGCCCGTGATCGTAGGTGCATCTGAGGGCGAACGGCAATTTATGGGAGTGCGTCAGATCGCAGCTCTAGTAAAGAGCCTGCGCGATGAGTTTGATTTCCCGATCTTCCTCAATGCGGACCACACACATTCCCGCACTAGCGCGGAAGAAGTGGCAAGAGCCGGGTTTGATTCGATTGTCTTTGATCTTTCAGCCTTGCCGCTCGAACAGAATATTCGCCAGACGCGAGAAGCTGTGGCGGCGCTTAAGGCAATACAGCCCTCCATTCTGGTAGAGGGAGAGATTGGCGATATCGGCAGCGGCTCCGAAATTCATGACATGGTGCCTGGCTCATCCATGCCCCTGACAACTCCGGAGGAGGCACGACAGTTTGTTGAAGAGACCCGCATCGACATTCTCGCTCCAGCCGTCGGAAACATGCACGGCATGTCGAGAAGCATGGTCCGGGGAGAATCGAAGCAGCGCCTGAATATAGAACGTATCGCAGCTATCAAAGCAGCAACTGCAGTTCCTTTAACTCTTCACGGCGGATCAGGAACCGATGATGATGATTTTCGCAGAGCCATCGCTGCGGGCATAACCATTGTCCATATCAATACGGAGCTGCGGGTTGAATGGCGGCGCAGTCTGGAATCCAGCCTGTCTTCCAAACCCGATGAGCTTGTGCCTTACAAGATTCTCCCGCCAGTCGTCGAATCCGTTTGCGAAGTGGTCAAGTCGCGTTTACGGCTCTTTAGCAATGGCCGCCCGAGAGCAGACTCGAATGGTTAAGCCCGCACGCGAGGTGAGTCGAAAATTAGCCATCTTGATTGTGATATTGGAAGTATCCACAATTCCGCAAAAAAAAAACCCGGCCGGAACCGGGCTTTTTGTTGTTCTGCATTCGGAGTTAGCGGGCTGCTGTCAATTCCGCCGCGACCTTCTCGGTGACGAAGGCCTCAATCTGATCGCCTTCGTGCACGTCATTGAAGTTGGCGATGCCCATGCCGCACTCCATGCCATTGGTGACCTCGCGCGCATCATCCTTGAAGCGCTTGAGCGATGCGAGCTTGCCCTTGAAGACCTGCTCGCCACCGCGCATCACGCGGACTTCCGCATCGCGACGGATCGAGCCGTCGGTGACGCGGCAGCCGGCAATCGTGCCGACCTTTGGGATGCGGAAGACCTGCTGGACCAGCGCGCGGCCCTGGTAGTTTTCTTTGAAGACCGGCTCCAGCAGCCCGAGCATGGCTTTCGTGATTTCGTCCTGCAACTCGTAGATGATCGAGTGCAGTCGGACTTCCACGTCTTCCTGCTCGGCCAGTTCGGCGGCCTTGCGCTCCGGCCGCACGTTGAAGCCGATGACGATAGCGTTCGATGCCGAGGCAAGGAGGATGTCGCTCTCCGTGATGGCGCCAACACCGGTGTGGAGGATCTTGATCCGCACCTTCTCGGTCGACATCTTGCCGAGCGAATCGGAGAGCACCTGCACCGAGCCCTGCACGTCGCCCTTCAGGATGAGCGGCAGGTCCTTCACGCCGGCCTGCTTAATCTGCTCCGCCAGACCTTCGAGCGAGACACGGGAGCTCTTCGCAAGCTGCGATTCACGTTCCTTCATCTTGCGATACTGCGCGATGCCCTTCGCCTTGTCGCGATCCGCGACGACGAGGAAGTTATCGCCGGCATCCGGCATGCCTTCGAGACCCAGAATCTCGACCGGCGTCGATGGGCCCGCTTCATCAATCGAGCGCCCGCGATCGTCAAACATTGCGCGGACCTTGCCGAAGGTGTTGCCGACGATAAAGCTTTCGCCGTTCTTCAGCGTGCCATTCTGCACCAGCACACTGGCCACCACGCCGCGGCCGCGATCGAGCTTCGCTTCGAGCACGGTGCCGACCCCGGAGCGGTCCGGAGTTGCCTTCAGATCGCCAATGTCTGCCGTAAGGCAGATCAACTCGAGCAGCAGATCGAGATTGATCCGCTTCTTCGCCGATACATCGACGAAGACGGTCGAACCGCCCCATGCTTCGGGGACGAGCCCGCGATCGCCGAGTTGCTGTTTCACGCGGTCCGGCTGTGCATCCGGCTTGTCGATCTTGTTGACGGCCACAATCATCGGCACGTTTGCCGCCTTCGCGTGGTCGATGGCTTCGAGCGTCTGTGGCATCACGCCGTCGTCCGCTGCTACCACGATCACGACAATGTCGGTCACCTTCGCGCCGCGTGCACGCATGCGGGTGAATGCCTCGTGGCCCGGCGTATCGAGGAAGACAATCTCGCGGCCAAAGGCGGGAGAGTCCGTCTTGGCAATGCGGACCTTGTACGCGCCGATGTGCTGCGTGATGCCGCCCGCCTCGCCGGCGGCGACATCAGTCTCGCGAATCGCATCGAGCAGTGAGGTCTTTCCGTGATCGACGTGGCCCATCACGGTGACCACCGGCGGGCGCACGACTTCGATCTCGCCGACGTGCTCCTGTCCGAGCAGCGTCTCAAGCGCCTCGTTGGCCATCTCGTCTTCAAAGCTGATGACCTGGGTGTCCGCGCCGAATTGCCGCGCGACATCCTTCACCAACTCGGTATCCAACGACTGGTTTACGGTGACCAGCACGCCACGCATCAGTAGCGTGGCGATCAGGTCCTTGCCGCGAACCCCAAGCTTCTCCGCCAGGTCCTTCACGCTGATACCCTCGGTCACCGTGATGGTGCGGGTGACGGGCAGCGGCTCCTGGGGAATCTGCGCTCCGCCGAAACGGGATGGCGGAGCAAAGCCCTTCATCGGGCCTTCCTTCGTCTTCGGATACTGCTGGCGGCCGCGACCGCGCGGAGGGCCGCCCGGACGCTGTGGACGGGGCGCCTCACCTGGAGGCGGCACTAGTCCGCCGCCGGCGCCCATACCAGGACGCTGGCCAAAGCCCGGGCGGCCACCGGGGCCGCCGGGACGCTGGCCGAAGCCCGGGCGTCCGCCCGGAGCGCCGGCAGGCGCGGAACGCGTGGGATGCATGGGGCGGCGACCCGGGAAACCGGGAGCGCCACCGGGCGCACCCGGACGCGACGGATATCCGCCTGGACCGCCGGGACGCTGGAAAATGGGACGGCCGCGCTGGATCGAACCCGGGCCACCGGGTGCAGCAGGCCCCTGCGTGGCGCCGGGACGCGGCGGCGGAGCGCTATAGACCGGCCGAGGACCGGTTTGCGGCATGATGACGCGCTTCACCGGCGCAGGCGCGATGCCGGCTTCCGGAGCCTCAGGCGCGGCGGCGGCCGGCGGCGGTGTAACCGCGGGTGGCGCAGCAGGAGCGGCAGGAGCGGCTGCAGCCACCGGAGGTGGCGCGGGCGTGGCTGCCGGACGAGCCACTACAGGATGCGCCGGAGGCGCAGCCGCAATGGCCGGACGCGGGGCGGAGGCGGCCGCGGGCGGCGCTGCGGTAACTGGAGGACGCGCAACCACGGGACCCGCCGGTGGCTTGGCGGCAATCGCGGGCGGCTGCGGCGGGGGCGGCGTGACAATTGGCGGAGCCTGTCGCGGCTGCGGCACAACGCGGCGCGGCGCCGGGGTTTCCGCCTTCGGCGGCGCAGCAGGGGCGGCGGGCGGCGGGGGCGGAGCAGCCTTAGTGGCTGGCGCTGGCGGCGCAGCGGGCTTAGCCTCCGCCGGAGGCGGGGCCTGCGGACGCGGCGCAGGCCGCTCGGCCTCTTCCTTGCGCTGTTGGATTGCCTTCAGCACGTCGCCAGGCTTCTGTACCCGCGACCAGTCAATCTTCTGCGCGGCAGTGCCTTCGCCCCTTGCAGGCGACGAGCCGCCATTGCGGCTGCCACGCTGGAAATGCGCGCGCACACGCTGCGCTTCGTCTGCTTCGAGCGAGCTGGAGTGCGTCTTCGGATCGGTAACTCCGACTTCCTTGAGCACATCCAGGATGGCTTTGCTCTTGACTTCGAGCTCTCTTGCTAAATCGTTGATGCGAACTTTACTCATCCGTCCCTTTATGTTGGCACTCTGCCTGCCGTCCCTCAGCTCTTCATAGCAACCTCTTGGTCACGAGGGTTCACATGCTGCCCTATTTGATTATCGCCTGAAAACCGGAAATCCGTGCTGTCCGCAAATGAAGTTACGCGCAGCACAAATCCGGTGAAACGGGCGTTTCTGTTCCTAAACACCGTCTTCCTCGTGCTGCTTTTCGGCATCGGGAAGAACTGACTCCTCTTCGGCCTCTCCACCGGCCAGCGGACTGGGCCGGGGGTTGTGCTGCTCGATCCGGGCGCTGGTGTCGTCCTGGCCGGCATCCTGGTGGAGTACCCCCACCTCACCTGCCTCGTTGCCGGACTCGGTCAGCTCCTCGATTCGCTCACGGGCGATTTCATCCACCACTAAGCCTGAGCTGTCGGTGTCCTCGGTCTCGTCCACGCCACCGTCTGCATCGTCTACCCGCAGGGCGTCCAGTTCTTCGCCCAGCTCGGCATCTGCCTTTGCGCGTTCCCTATCGAGTGCCACGTCAGCCTCCACGGCCGCCAGATCAGCGGCGTTCCGTGAGGGTTCGTTGTCTTGCGCAGGAGCCTCCGGCCGCTCCTCGCCTTCCTCGTACTGGCCAAAGTAGTGGCGCACAGCGGCCGAAATTTTCTCGAGCGTCTTCTCGCCGATGCCCGGAATCTCTTCGAGCTGCTCGGGCGTCATGTCGGCCAGCGATTCGACCGTCGTGATGCCGGCTGCCACCAGCTTCTGAATGATCGGCTCACCCAGCTCCGTGACCTGCTCGATCGGCGTCGAAGTGCCGCCGCTCATAGCCTGCATCTGCTGCTCGACCTCTTGGCGCTTCTCTTCCTCGCTCTTGATGTCGATCTTCCAGCCCAGCAACTTCGCAGCCAGCCGCACGTTCTGGCCCTTCTTGCCTATGGCGAGCGAGAGCTGCGTGTCGTCGACGATGACTTCAAGCTGCTTCTCGGTCAGATCGGTGATCGAGACGCGGCTGACCTTTGCGGGCTGCAACGCTTTTTCGGCGAAGGTCGTCACCTCGTCCGAGTACTCGATGATGTCGATTTTCTCGCCGCGCAGCTCGCGGATGATGGACTGCACGCGCATGCCCTTCATGCCGACGCACGCGCCAACCGGATCCACATCCTTGTCGCGCGACTGCACGGCAATCTTCGTGCGCTCGCCGGCTTCGCGCGCGATGGCCCGCACCATCACGGTGTTGTCGTAGATCTCCGGCACTTCGCTCTGGAAGAGGCTCTGCACCAACTCCGGCGCGGCGCGCGAGACAACCACCTGCGGCCCCTTGGCAGCGCGGTCCACGCGCAGCAGGATGACGCGAACGCGCTCGCCCACGCTGAACTGCTCCAGCCGGCTCTGCTCGCGGCGCGGCATGCGCGCTTCGGCTTTGCCCAGGTCAAAGATCACGTCCTGCAATTCGAGCCGCTTCACCATTGCGGTGATGACCTCGCCCTGGCGATGCGCGTACTCGTTAAACACCGTGTCGCGCTCCGCCTCGCGCACCTTCTGAAAGATGACCTGCTTGGCCATCTGTGCGGCGATGCGGCCCAGCACGTCGGTGGGCTTGTAATAGCGGATCTCACCGCCCACTTCGACATCGGGAGCGAGTTCCTTCGCCTCTTCGAGCGCGATCTGGTTCAGATCGTCTTCAATCTCGTCGTCAGTCGCGGTGACGGTTTTGTAGGCGTAAGCGCGAATCTCGCCCGTCTCCTTGTCGAGTTCAGCGCGCATGTTTTCCTGCGTCTTGTAGTACTTGCGTGTCGCCAGTGCGATGGCGTCTTCGACCGCCGCTACAACCAGCGCCGGGTCGATGCCCTTGTCGCGGCTCAAAGTTTCGATTACCTGATAAAGCTGACTCGCCATTCTGTCTCTGTCCTTCTCTTTTCTCTAATCTCGTGCCGCGGTATGCCGTCACGCGGCGACTTTCATAAATCCGGCTGCTCCGCCGGTCAGAACTCGGGAATAAGCTGCGCCCTCTCGATGTTCGTCAGCGCAATCTCCACCAAAGCATCGCCAGCAGGCGCCTTTTTGGTCTTTCCTTTGGCTTGGATGGCAGATCGATCCAGCGTGATCGTGCCGCCATTGCCTTCCATATCCACGGTGGCCAGTCGCCCTTGCCAGTGCCGGTTGCCGGCTACGGGCTGGAGAGTCTGTAGCTTTACCAGGCTGCCCCGGAAGCGCTCGTAGTCCGCCGGGCGGTTCAGTTTGCGGTCCAGCCCGGGCGAGGAGACTTCCAGCGTGTACTCACCCCCAGGCACCAGGTCTTCTACATCAATGACGGTTCCGAAATCGTGACTGAAGCGCTCGCAATCCGCATGCGTCACCCCGGAAAGATGCTCGGTGCTCAGTTGACCCCGCAGCACGGCCGCGGGAAAGACTCCCTCGTCGACCGCCGTACCATGTTCCATGGCCGACCTGGCCTCGGCTGCGAGCTTTGCCCGGCCGGCGGCGTCCTTTTCAATGGATACACGCAGCACCCGGTGCTTGCCGCCGCCGACAAGCTCCGCATCGACCACCTCGAGCCCATAGCTACCCGCCACGCGCTCGGCCGTCATCCGAATTTTGTCCAGATCTGCCGCCATCCCCGCCCGCAGACCGTTTGCTGCAAGAAAAAGGTGGGCTTTCGCCCACCCATCTCCTCCGCCGGTATGGTCACGTGCGGAGCAAACGCGTCTATTGAGATTCTACGCCGGTGCCGTGCGAATAGCAAAGGCGTCTGGTCGGGTGGACGACCGCGCCAGCCGCCGCGATATTCAACGGGCATTCACGGTCATATCACTGGCTATTCACCTTCACTCCACGGCCACTGTCTAGCATTCGGGACGGCGGATTCGCAATCGCTCTGAAGGAGAGATATATAACCCATGAAGCGACTCCATTTCTCAATCTGCTCTGCTTGGACTGGCGTGCGCCGAAATGGCGTCGATTCCCAGTCCGGCGCAGACGCTGCTCTCCAAGGGAGCCCTGACCGGGCCGGAGATCAAGTACAAGGGCAAGACGTACACACGCTCTGGATCGCGAATGACAATGACTTCCTGCAGAACGTCGCTGGACCGAACACGAACCCGAACCACTTCTTCGTCGTCGGCCTGACGGATGCAAACCTGGGTAGCGTCTATGTACCGCAGTTCCGCAACGTAGGCCAGACGCGA
>DASVAI010000168.1:0-27347 GCA_036376445.1 Acidobacteriaceae bacterium | reverse complement strand
GCCGAGAGCCTCGCAAAGAATCACGCGAACGCCGTCCTGGGACCGGTGAAAACGCCCGACGGCACCGGGTTCGTCTACGACGGGCTCTTCGACGATGAGTGCGCGCGCGAGTTTCTGTCGCTGATCGGGGATGGGACCGAGCTAACGATGCAGCGTGGCACCATCCGGGCTGTGCCCAGCCCGAATTTTGCCGAATTACGTGGGCAGGAGATGCTGGAGCCGCGTCGCGCCTCCGCCGAGCAGAGCAACACATCGATTCTGTTTGGCTCCCGCCTCATCATGAAGCTCTTTCGACGCCAGCAGGCGGGGCCGAACCCCGACGTGGAGATCGGGAGTTATCTCACCGAGCACAGCGGCTTTCGCGCCATCGCGCCTTTCGGAGGCTCGCTCGAGTATGTGCCGCCGCCGGATGCTGAATCCAGCAACAGCTCCACCCTTGCGATGGTGCAGACTCTCGTGGCGAATGAAGGTGACGGATGGGAGTGGACGCTCGAGGAATTGCAGCGCTTTTTCGAGCAGGTTTCTGTCATCGCGATGCCGGAGGAACACTATCCGCGCACCCACGTCTCTCTTACCGACCTGAGCGAGCATCCGGAGAGCGAATGGGTCCGTGAACACCTCGGAACCTACCTGGACGCAGCGGCGCTTCTGGGACGCCGGACGGCGGAAATGCACCTGGCCCTCGGTCAACCAACCTCAGACGAGGCATTTGCGCCAGAGCCGATGACTGAATCGGACCTCGCCCAATTGCGTAGAGGCCTCGCCGAGCACTCCGGCGCCGCCTTCGATGCCCTTCGGCAGAATCTGTCGCGGCTTCCTCCGGAAGTGGAAGAACTCAGCGGCCTTGTTCTAAGCCGCCGTCGCCAGGTAGCGGAGCGCCTTGGTCGCGTCGACGATCTATCCTCGGCGGGAATGCGCACCCGCGTCCACGGTGACTACCACCTCGGCCAGGTGCTCCGCTCGCGGGGTGATTTTGTCATCTTGGACTTTGAAGGAGAGCCGGCCCGTCCACTATCCGAGCGCCGCGCGAAGCAGTCGCCAATGAAAGATGTGGCCGGCATGTTGCGGTCCTTCAGCTATGCGGCTTATTCCGGTCTCATCCGAATGCTCACGCGCCGGCCCGGCGATGCGGATCGTTTGGAACCATGGGCTCGTGTGTGGCAGCAGTCTGTTTGCAGTGCCTTTCTGCATGCCTATCGGCTTACCATGAGAGCTGCGGAGAGTTCGCTGATGCCACCGGATGCGGAAGCTTTTGAGCAGTTGCTGGAGATTTTTGTGCTGGACAAGGCGCTCTATGAGTTGATGTATGAGCTGAATAACCGGCCGGCATGGGTGCGGATTCCGCTTGCAGGCATCGTTTCTTTGCCATTGCGATAAGCGGATCTCATATTGCGGTGAGGGACCAGCGGGTGTATCCGTACAGAAGCCAACTGAAGACGATCAGCATTTAAGGACGAAGCCTTCCATGGAAGCAAGCCTATGGCGAAGTTAGAGGTTGAACAGGAAGCAGGGGCGCCAAGCCAGAGCCCTCCCTCGGCAGAATTAGTGATCGGTCTCCCTGGTCTTGTGGACGTTGGCCATTTGCGAAGCATCGCAGGTCAATGGAGCGGATCCGGCCGGCCTATCGCGGTGGTGCATCCCTCCGTGCCGGGCATGAATGATGCACTCGAGTCGTTGGGAGATTCCGCCAACGTAAGACTCGTCGCCCGCGAGATCCCTGCGGGGGCCATCTCCACAGTGCCTTGGCTGGGCAGCCCTGCGGTTTACAGTGCGCTGCTCGCCGAGGCCGAATCGCTGGGTGCAAGAGCATGCGTCATTCTGAACCCGGATCTCGCGGCATTTACGTCGGACTCCGTGGATGCCTTGGTGCGTCCCCTCCTGGGCGACTCCTGCGATCTTGCCATGCCCATCTATCGGGCGCGGCCTCTGGATGCATTGCTGAACCAGGCGATACTGGCGCCAGTAACTCGTGCTCTGTATGGCAAGCGAGTGCGCTACCCGCTGGCTCAGGATTTCGCAGTGTCCGCAGGACTTCTGCCTATGTTGCGCCAGGGCATCAGCATGCCGGCGGCGGGCCAGGGCCTTGTCTGGCCGGCAACGGAAGCTGTTCTACGCGATAAGAAAGTGTGTCAAGTACACCTGCCGGTGCACCACGAGTACGCCATGGCGGGCATCGATCTTCCCGCTCTGCTTCAGTTCATTGTGGCGCCGTTGTTTGCGGACATGGAGTGGCACGCGAGCGTTTGGCAGCGCATTCGGACATCGCATTCCACAACTGTGAGCGGTACGGAGTCTCCAACCGCGGAAGAGGCCGACACATCGCGGGATGCCCGGCCCATGGTGGAGGCATTCCAACTCGGTCAGCGCAACTTGCAGGAGCTGTGGTCCCTGGTGCTCCCGCCGGTGACATTACTGGAATTGAAGAAGCTCAGCCGTCAACCGCTGGAAAGCTTTCGAATGCCCGATGCTCTTTGGGCACGCGTTGTGTACGATTTTGCGCTCGCCTATCGCCTGCGCACCCTTGGCCGCGGACATTTGCTGGGCGCCATGGCTCCGCTCTACCTTGGCTGGGTGGCTTCCCGAGTATTGGAGGTGCAGGATGGTGTGGCTTCGGGACCACGTCAGGAGCAGTTGGAGCGCACTTTTGAAGTGAACAAGCCATATCTGGTGCAGCGCTGGCGCTGGCCGGACCGCTTCAATCCATAGTCCGCGGCGGAATTGCGGCGCTGCAGAGAAGTCGGAGGAAAAAGATCGATGTGGAACCAGGTTGGACATACGCTGAGCAACTCCATGGGGCAGGCAATGGGACGCTTTGCTTCCTTGCTGCCGGGCATCTTGGCGTTTTTGCTTGCCTTGGTGTTGTTTTCCCTGATCGGCTGGCTGCTGGCCTGGATTGTGCAGCGCATTCTCATCGCCTTCCGCTTTGATGAGAAGCTGGGCACCGGCACCGATGCCGTCACCGAGTGGTCGCCGCGCCAGACGCCCGCCCGCCTGGCCTCTCGCCTGGTCTTCTGGGCCCTTGTTGCTATCGGCGTCGCGGTCGGTTTTGACGCGTTCGGCGCTTCTACAAATTCCAGTATCGCCGCTGGACTTCTGGATTATCTTCCAAGGCTGATCGGCGCGGGCGTGATCCTGCTGGTCGGCAACATCGTGGCACGCTTTCTTTCGCGCGGCGTACTGATTGGCGCTGTCAACATGAAGCTGCAATATGCACGGCTTCTCAGTCTGGGAGTGAAGTGGCTGGTTTTGGTTCTTACCGCAGCCATGGCGCTCGATCACCTGGCGATCGGCCAGAAGATCGTCGATCTTGCGTTTGGCATCCTGTTTGGGGGAATTGTGTTTTCTCTGTCGTTGGCCGTAGGTTTGGGATCGCGCGATCTGGTCAGCCGCTCAATCGAGCGTGAAACCTCGCGAAGCGCGACAGACTCGGCACAAGAAGAAGAACCGCTCCGCCACTTTTGATACTGCTGCGCTCAGCTATGCCCGAGCACCGCATGCGGATCGTAACGTTCTTCGAGCTGACGAATCTCTTCCGGTGTCAGCTTCAACTCCAACGCCTTTAGTGCATCGTCCAAGTGCTCGAGTTTGCTGGCTCCCACGATGGGAGATGTGACGCCGTGCTGCGCCAACACCCATGCCAGCGCTACCTGGGCGTTGTTTACACCGCGCGCTCCCGCAATCTCCGTCACCCGATCTACCACGTCATAATCTGAGTCTTTGTAATAGAGCCCATGCGCGTACTCATCGGTTTTTGCGCGCAGCGTGCCGCCCACTCCTTCGCCCCGTCTGCGATTTCCGGTGAGGAATCCTCGCGCCAGTGGGCTCCAGGGGAGCAGTCCAATCTTCTCTGCGCGGCACAAGGGGATCATCTCCCGTTCTTCCTCGCGGTAGACCAGGTTGTAGTGGTTTTGCATGGTGATGAAACGTGCAAGCCCGTTCTGGCGGGAAAACTCCAGCATCTTCAGGAACTGCCAGGCGTACATGGAAGATGCGCCGATATAGAGTGCCTTGCCCTCGCGAACGACCGCATCAAGGGCCTCAAGCGTCTCCTCGATCGGCGTCTCCGGATCAAATCGATGAATCTGGTACAGATCGACATAGTCGGTGCCAAGGCGCCGCAGACTTGCGTCGATCGAATGCAAGATGTGCTTGCGCGAGAGCCCGCGGTCATTAGGATCCTCACTCATCTTGTTGAAGACCTTCGTCGCGATCACCAGCTTGTAGCGTCCCGGACCGAGCTGTTTCAGCGCCCTACCCGTAATTTCTTCGCTCCGCCCCACGGAATACATATCTGCGGTGTCAAAGAAGTTGATTCCAGCCTCGAGAGCGCGCCGGAAGAAGGGAAGTGACTCTTCCTCTTCCAAGACCCATTGCCGCCACTGCTTTGAACCGTAGGTCATTGTCCCCAGGCAAATCCGGGAGACCTTCGTCCCTGTCGAACCGAGATTTACGTATTCCATGAACGCACCTGCTGCTTTCGATGAGCACCGATGCCGGATCGATTCGGTACGTTGCAAACCTTCGGCATGCATCGTTTGCGAGCGACGCATCCTACTCCTTAGCTGCCCATCGGGAGGATCCTGGAATGCAGAACCCGTATGAACTCGAGCGGTTGATCTGGAACACAGAGCACGGCGATTACCAGTTTGTCTCCGCCTCGCGACCGCTTGGCCTTCATCCAGTTCCCATCACCGTCGACGGAAAGGCAGTTACAGCCGAAGAAGGTGAGTGGCTCATCGACTCGATCCTGCGCTCGGAGGGTGAGCTTGCGCATGTCTGCTATCACCCGCAGATGGGACCTATTCAGAGCTGCGATACATGCATGGTGGAGGTGGACGGCAAGCTGGCACGCGCCTGCGCGACGAAGGCAGCGGCCGGAATGACGGTGCTGACGAAAAGCCCGCATGCCCAGGCCGCGCAGAAGGAAGGCTTTGACCGGCTGCTCGGCAATCACATGCTGTACTGCACTGTGTGCGACAACAATAATGGAAACTGCGAGGTCCACAATACGACAGCATTGCTCGACATCGAGCACCAGCAGCATCCCTATCGCCCCAAGCCTTATCCCTGCGACTTTTCCAATCCCTTCTACCGTTACGATCCCGACCAATGCATCCTGTGCGGACGATGCGTGGAGGCATGCCAGGACGTGCAGGTGAACGAGACCCTCTCGATCAACTGGGAGGACGCGCATCCCCGGGTTCTGTGGGATGGCAACCATCTGATCGGTGGTTCGAGCTGTGTCAGTTGCGGACACTGCATCACGGTCTGCCCCTGCAACGCTCTGATGGAGCGCTCGATGCTCGGCGAAGCCGGCTATATGACCAATTGGCCGAAGAAGGCGCTAGACAAGATGATTGACATCGTCAAGGACGTCGAGCCCGAGATCGGCTACGGGCCCATCCTGAGCGTCTCGAAAACAGAGGCCGCAATGCGCCTCGCGGATCGGATCCGCAAGACAAAGACCGTTTGCACCTATTGCGGCGTCGGTTGCACCTTCGAGATATGGACTAAGGAACGGCACATCCTGAAGGTAGAGCCGACGCACGGCCCCGCGAACGGAATCTCCACCTGCGTGAAAGGCAAGTTCGGCTGGGAGTACGTGAACCACCCCGATCGACTGAAGAAGCCCCTCATCCGCGAAGGCGATGATTTCCGCGAAGCAAGCTGGGACGAAGCGCTGGGCCTGGTCGCTCGCCGACTCGCTGAAATCAAAGAGGTAAATGGCCCGGATTCGATTGGCGTGATCGCATCCTCAAAGTGCACCAACGAAGACGCCTACCTGATGCAGAAGTTCGCCCGTGCCGTGATTGGCACCAACAATACCGACAACTGCTCGCGCTATTGCCAGTCGCCGGCGACCAAAGGCCTCTGGCGCACGGTGGGCTACGGTGGGGACTCCGGTTCGATCGCGGACATCGAGAAGGCGGAACTTGTCATCATCATCGGCAGCAATACCGCGGAGTCGCACCCGGTGTTGGCTACTCGCGTGAAGCGTGCTCATAAATTGCGTGGCCAGCGGTTGATCGTAAGTGATCTTCGTGAGAACGAAATGGCCCGCCGGGCCGACATTCACATCCGCCCTGCACCATCCACCGATCTCATCTGGCTTTCCGCTGTCAGCCGCTATCTGCTCGACAACGGGCTCGCCCAGACGGAGTTTTTGAACACATGGGTCAACGACATTGATAAATACCGCGAGAGCCTGGCGCCGTTCACGATGGAGTTCGCCGCGAAGCGCACCGGCATTCCGACTGAGAGGCTGGTTGAGATCGCGCATGAGATCGCTAGGTCACAGGCCACGTGCATTCTGTGGGCCATGGGCGTCACGCAACATTGTTATGGTTCCGATAACTCGACGGCTATCTCGAACCTATTGCTGGTAAGCGGCAATTACATGCGGCCGGGCACAGGCGCATACCCGCTGCGCGGCCACAATAACGTGCAGGGCGCAAGCGACATGGGAGCCATGCCGCAGTATCTTGCCGGTTACGACAAAATCGCAGACGAGGAAGCCCGTACGCGTTATGAAAATGCCTGGGGCGTGAAGATTTCTCTCGAAAAAGGTCTCGACAACCATGAAATGGTTGACGCGATTTACCAGGGGAAGTTAAAGGCCATCTATCTGGCGGGTGAAGATATGATAAGCGCCGATTCCGATGCCAATCGAGTTGCGGGAGCGTTTGAACGTCTTGAGTTCTTCGTCGTGCAAGACATTTTCTTCACTGAAACCTGCCGGTATGCCGACGTGGTGCTGCCCGCCGCTCCCGCGTTGGAAAAAGATGGCACTTTCGTCAGCACGGAACGGCGCATCCAGCGACTTTACAAAGTATTTGAACCCCTCGGCGAGAGCAAGGCTGATTGGCAGATCACGATGGAGCTGGCGAATCGCATGGGCGCGCACTGGACGTACACGCATCCTGCCGGCATCATGGCAGAGGTGGCGTCCCTCTCGCCGATGTTCGCCGGTGTCAACTATGACCGCCTTGCGGGCTTTCAGTCCCTGCAATGGCCGGTCGCGGTGGACGGTAGCGATCAGCCGCTGCTCTACACCAGGAGCTTTCATTTTCCTGACGGAAAGGCGCACCTGTATCCGCTGGAGTGGAATGAGCCCTGCGAAAAGCAGGACGAGGAGTACGACATCCACCTGAACAACGGCCGGCTTCTGGAGCACTTCCACGAAGGCAATATGACGTTTCGGGTAAAAGGCATTCACGATGAGACTCCCGAGCGCTTCCTTGAAGTCTCACCCGAGCTCGCGAGAGAGCGCGGCATTCTGAGCGGGTCGTGGGTGGACGTGACATCGCGCACCGGCACAGTTCGCGTCAAGGCATTGGTCACTGACCGAGTGCACGGAAAGCAGGTCTATCTGCCGCTCACCTCTGCTGAAGGGCCGGTGAATACCTTGACAGGTAATATGGTCGATCGAGATGTGCATACGCCCGCGTATAAAGAGACAGCGGCAAAGATCAGGGTGCTTGACTACGCGCCTAAGGAGAATCCTCTTCATCCGCTGAACTTCCGCTACTCCGGAAAACGAACACCGCAGAATGGAATTGAAGTGGAACGCAAGTGGAAGCGAGCGGATTATCGCTTGCCCGGTGAGCCGCCGTCGCTGGTACAAATCCACACCAACGGAAAGAAACGTTAGGAGAGGCAATGGCAAAGCCAGTTCCGTATCGTGTCCTCACCCCCGCAGATGCTCGCGAACAATTGAAGCGCAGGATTGACGAAGCCCCGCTGGAGCATGCGGAGGCTGTCCTCGGCGGATACCGCCTGCTCGAAGAAGCGCATCGCAGCGGCGCTCTGGAGATGCTGCGGGGAGCGCTGGCCGCGGAAGATTCGGTCATTACGCAGGTCGTGGACACCATCAGCCAGCCTGAGGTATTGAATGCCATGCGCAACCTGCTGGTGCTGGGACAGGTGCTGGGAAGCATCAATCCGGACAACCTGAAGCATGCAATAGAACGAGATGGCGCCGCGAAGAAGGGGCACGCGCCGCCGTCGCTGTTCGCGCTTCTCAGCCGATTCAACACAGGCGATGCCCGTCGCGGCCTGGATATCATTGCGGGGCTGCTGGCCGTAGTGGGTGCAGCCGCACGGCCAAAGCGGTAGCTACGCTATGCTGATTTCGGTATAAGTGCCCATGACATCGCGTAAAGCGGCGCATATCTCGCCGACGGTAGCGTAAGCGCGCACGCAGTCCAGAATATAGGGCATCGTATTCGCAGCAGAAAGCTGGCCGCGCACAGCGCGGGGTTCCTCCGCGGCAGCTGCTCGCAGCGCTTTCAGCGTTCGATCAACGTTTTCCTTGGACCGCTCGGCACGCAGTTTTTTCAGCTTTGCTGTCTGCCGATCACGCGCGGTCTCGTCGATATAGAGAATCTCCTGTGGTGTCTCATTCATTACAAATTCATTCACGCCGACAATGATCTTCTCCTTCTTTTCCACCGCCCGCTGATATGCATAACTGGCCTCGGCAACCTCCTTTTGCGGAAAGCCATGCTCGATCGCCTTCACCATGCCGCCCATCGCGTCCAGCTTGCGGAAATACTCGAATGCTCCATCCTCCATATCCTTCGTCAGCCTCTCGACAAAGTAGGAACCGCCCAACGGATCCACCGTATTTGCCACGCCCGACTCATACGCAAGAATCTGCTGGGTTCGCAACGCAATGCGCGCCGCATCTTCAGTGGGCAGCGCCAGTGCCTCATCGAAGCCATCGGTGTGCAGCGACTGTGTTCCGCCCAGCACGGCCGCCAGCGCTTGAATAGCTACCCGCGCAATATTGTTCCTGGGCTGCTGCGCCGTCAGGGAAACACCCGCAGTCTGCGTGTGGAAGCGCATCCATGTCGAGCGCGGATTCTGCGCATGGAAGCGTTCCGTCATCGTGCGGTACCAGATGCCGCGCGCGGCGCGATACTTCGCTATCTCTTCAAAGAAGTCGTTATGCGCGTTGAAGAAGAAGGAAAGCCGCGGCGCAAAGTCATCGACCGCCAGCCCGCGGCGCACTGCCCACTCAACGTATTCCACGCCGTCATACAGAGTGAAGGCGAGCTCCTGCAGCGCAGTCGAGCCGGCCTCACGGATGTGATATCCGGAGATGGAGATCGGATTGAAGCGCGGCGTATAGAGCGATCCGAACTCGAACGTATCGATCACCAGGCGCATCGAAGGCGCCGGCGGATAAATGTATTCCTTCTGCGCAATGTATTCCTTCAGGATGTCGTTCTGCAAGGTACCGGAGATCTTCTTCCAATCCGCGCCTTGCTTCTCCGCCACGGCCAGGTACATTGCCCACAGCACGGAAGCAGGCGAGTTGATCGTCATCGAAACCGTGACCTGCTCTAGATCGATACCGGAGAACAGTATCTCCATGTCCTGCAGTGAATCGATCGCTACTCCGCATTTGCCGACTTCGCCTTCGCTTTCCGCATCATCGGAGTCGTAGCCCATCAGCGTTGGCAGATCGAAAGCCACGGAGAGCCCGCCGCCGCCTTGTGCCAGCAGGTATTTGTAACGCAGGTTCGTCTCTTCCGGTGTCGCAAAGCCGGAGAATTGGCGCATCGTCCACAGCCTGCCGCGATATCCCGTTGGGTGAATGCCGCGCGTATATGGAGGCTCGCCCGGCAATGGCAATGCGAAGGCCGGAGGCAAATCGGCCTCGGTATAGAGTCGTTCGATCTCGGCTCCGGAGACGGTCGTGAAGCGCGCATTGCCCTGTGCATCGAGATTCACGCCCGTGGGGGAGCCGATCGGGCGCTCCGGAGATTTTTCGAGCGCAGGCGTCAGCACTCGTTCGGACCATTCGCGTTCTGCACTCGAAGGCTCGCGCTTGCCCGATGGTGCGGCAATTGCCTGTTCCGGCATGGAAGCTCCTTCCGCTCGCGTTGCTGCGAAACTCACAAGCCTAGAGGATGCCGGGTAGCGAGAGCAAGTGAAAGCACACAGGCGAACATCGGCTTATGGTTTATCCCCAAGGAGTGGCGGCAGAACATCGGGCCAGCATCATAGTGTGGACATGCACAAGCTATAATCCCGGCATAGCAACATGCCAGTGCGCCCCTTTGAGCAGAAGGAATCCATCTATCTCTGGGGCCTTTCCGGAGCGCTGGTCGTGCTCGCCTCGTTTATCTTCTTCATTCATCAGCCGATTGGACCTGAGTATTGGTCCATGCCGCGCGATGATTTTTACTACTACCTGAAGATCGCGCACAATCTGGCTCACGGCCGAGGCTCCACCTTCAATGGTCTAGTGCCCACAAACGGGTATCACCCGCTCTACTTTCTGCTGATCGCCGCGCTCTGTCGAACTACCGATTCGCTCAATCACATTCTGACAGCTGTGTGGATGTTCGCGACCGCGATGACGGTCGTAACCTATCAGCTCGTCTACTGGATCCTGCGCCGCTTCTCATCACGCGTGCCCGTTTGCGCGGCTGCGGCTCTCTTCATCGCAGTTGCGTCTCTCGATCTTTTCCGCGACGGCATGGAGATCACCCTGGCCCTTCCACTGGCTTTTGCTTTCATACTTCTTCTGGTGCGCGAGGCTGTGTGGACCCCCGCGCGATGCTTTGCCGCCAGTCTGATCGCCGCAACCATGGTGCTGGCGCGGCTCGATACTGCTCTGCTGGTCATGGCAATTGCGGTGCTGCTCTTCTTCTCCCGTGCGGCGGCCTTAGCCGTAACGTGGCGGAAGGTTGTCGCCGTAGCTGCGGGCCAGCTACCCGTCGCGGTCTATCTTGCGATCAATATCGTGCACTTTCATACGCTTCTTCCCATCTCGGGCGAAGCGAAGGAACTGCGCATTTCTCCCGGTTTCAGCAGCCGTACTTTTGCTTCCGCCCTTTCGCTCAGCATTCATGAGCATCGTCATTTTGTTCCCGCCGTGCTCACCGTGATCGGGCTTCTGTTGTTTCCTCTCGCGGTGCGACAGTCCTTTACGGCACGGCGCGTTGCTGTGCTGGCCATGTTGCTCCTGCCCTGGCAGCAGCTCGTCGCGCTTTCGTTTCTCAGCGACTGGTTTCTCTGGTCGTGGTATCTCTACACCTACAACATTGCCGCATGCGCCGTGCTTTGTCTTGCGCTCGCGGCCGCGGAGTCTCGCCCTATCCGCTGGCCGACGCGTGCAGTGGTGGTGTGCTCTCTGCTGGTGGCGGTGCTTGAGTCCGGGCAGATGCTCAGAAACCGCGCCAGTGAAGATCTGCCCAATGTCAGCAACGGTCTTCGTCTGGTGGAGTTTACAAAGACGCATCCCGGCATCTACGCCATGGGCGACCTTGCGGGTGCCGCCGGGTATCTGCTTCCGTATCCCATGGTGCAGACGGAAGGGCTGGTGATGGACCGGACTTTTCTAGAGAAGGTTCGCCGGCAGGAAGACTTGATCTCGGTATTGCGCAGCTACGGCGTCCGCTACTATATCGCCTCCGTCGACTTCAAATCAGATGGGCCCTGCTTCGATGCGATCGAGCCGCGCCGTGCAGGAGCCACCTCCGCGCACATGCGTGCTACGCTCTGCGGCAAGCCCGTGCTTCAGTATGACGTCAGCTACTGGCGTACACGGATCTACGACTTGGACGCATTGCCGCGCTGAGTGGCCCCCAGGCTCTCCCACGCTTTGGCATACTTCCAGCTCACGTACGCAGAGTGATACAGGTGCAGCAGCAGCCCTTCGCGCCCATCAAGAAAACCGCCGCGCAGGAAATAGTTGTAGAAAAATGTCGCCAGGGGATCCAGGAGCACCCCTCTCAGAAATCCGAACAGGCTTCGCCCCGTGCGACCGCGGCTTGCCGCAATCGTTGCTCCCAGTGTGCTGTAGCGCTGCATGTGATCGAGATAGCTTGCCAGCGTTGGATACGCATCGTGCAGCAGATCGCCGTCGATTACCTCGACATTGCCGTGGAATTCGGCTGTCTCATGAACGGGCGTTTCATGGAAGCTCGCCTGGCCGCGTCGAAAGAGCCGGAGCTTTCTATCCGGGTAATATCCTCCATGACGCATCCAGCGGCCGAGGAAGAAATTCCGCCGCGATAACAAATAAGCGGCGTCGGCAGGAGCCCCACTGATGATCTGCTGGATGGATGTGGCAAGCTCATTCGAGACCGCTTCATCGGCATCCAGCGAGAGAATCCACTCCGAGGTGCAAAGAGACAGAGCAAAGTTTTTCTGTGCAGCAAACCCGCGCCACGATTCCTGCACGAGCCGCGCTCCGTGTTCTTCCACGATCGCGCGTGTTCTGTCGGTCGAGCCGCTGTCGACCACCACAATCTCGTCCGCCCAGGCCACGCTCGCCAGCGTGCGCGGCAGATTCGATTCTTCATTGAGCGCGATGATAGCGACCGAGAGAGTAGCGCGAGCGGGCGTCTCCATTTGTGTCGGCAGGCTAGTCCAGCGAAACGGCGCCGCCATCCCCGGCGCTCACACCCAGATGCTGGTTGATGGCGCGCTCGATCACTGCCTTCAGCGTCTCGCCGGTTTTCGGGAGGACAAAGGCATTCCGCTCTTCGGACCATTCCAGCTTGAACGATGTCGATAGAGCGGAGATCCAGATTTGCCGTACCGGCGTATTCGGGGTGATCACGAACTTGCCCGGCGGCTCTTCGAACTCCACGTTAAGAACGCCATTGTGTTCTTCCGTTTGAAAGTCGCCGGTTTCTTCAGCCTGGATAAGGCTGCGCTTCAGAGTTTCCAGCGCGGCGTCGGAGTGTTTGCGGAAGGAGGCTTCATCGAGCATGGCGCTAGTGTAGTGCAGTCTGGTGTAGAGCAGCCTAATGTAATCCGCTTCGGGCTCAGTTCAGCCGCTGCAGCCTGGCGATGAGCTTCTCGGCCAGGCTTTCACCACTTTCCGACCACAACAAGCGGCTGGAGATCGCGAGGTTATTCTGAATCGCCTGGGTGGCGTCAATCAGCTTCTGCACATTCTGCTGAACATAGCGAGCGGTCTCCGGCTCCATCGCAACGTCCTCCTGCAGAAAAGCAGAATCGCTCCCGAAGTCGACGCGGATGTGACCATTCTGCTCGTAACTGGCGTCGTCGAATTCCGGACCGAAGCCGATTACTCGAATGACGCGCGGCTCCTGCCGCCATTTCGTGTCCAGGCCGCCGCCCGACTCCGGCACCCACAGCTCCCAGTTCACCTCGAACTCATAGGCATAGTCCTCGTGCAGCATCTCCATGGCTTCGGCCACCGCTGCCTCAGGCTGGCTTGCCTCACCATCTTCTTCATCATAGACCCGCTGATAAACCGGCGCTTCATTCCAGGAGATCGGGTACACAGCCGCCGCTGCTACGGCAGAGGCGCCGCCTGCCGCCGCTAGCTGTCCCAGCACTCCGACAATCGCTGGTCCCAGCGCCGCCAGACGGAAGTTCGGAAACCACAGGCTTAGATACAGTTGATCTGCCACTTAAAGATTGTAGTCTTGGGAAAGCAGGTTGCCGGTACGCTGGCCTTGCTGTTACGCACAAGAGCGCCCTTGCGCGGGGAACACCGCGAGTGCGATAGGAGACATGCGCGAAGACAATGCGGATCACCATTGAGAAGTTGCGCACCTGGATTCTGGTGCTGGCTGGTGTGCTCATCGCTGTCATCGCCGGTTTTTTCGTCCTGACGCGCTACAGGCTCATTCACGTCGGCCACGATCTTCCAGCCCGTCTCGGCGTCAACATCCAGCAGGATGCCAACGGGTTCACCTTCTCCCGATCCCAACGCGGTCGCACTCTCTTTACTCTCCATGCCTCCCGCCTGGTTCAATACAAGGGCGGCGGACGCGCCACCCTGCACAATGTCAGCATCACGCTATATGGCGCGGACGGCACCCGTAACGATCACGTTTACGGTAAGGACTTCGAATATGACCCGGCGCAGGGCGTTGCGCGCGCATTGGGGCAGGTCTATCTCGACGTGCAGGCCCCTGCCGGAACGCGCGGCACTGTGCCCCAGAACCGCACGGTTCACGCCGAAACCAGCGGACTCATCTTCAATCAGAAGACCGGGGAGGCCAATACTGATGCGCCGGTCACGTTTTCGATCGCCAACGCGAAGGGCACGGCGGTGGGGGCCTCCTATGATGCAAGTGAAGGGCTGCTGGTTCTGAAGCAGAACGTCTATTTCACGGCGCAATTGACCAGGGGACCGCTGGAGCTCTCGGCCGATCACGCCGAATTCAACCGCGAGACTCGACAACTCGCCATGTTGAAGGATGACGTCAAATATGCCGGCGAACATAGCTCCTCCGAGGAGGCGCTCGCGCACTTTCGGTCTGATGGCACGGTGGAGAAGGTGAATGCCAACGGCCACGTGACCATGCAGGACGATCGAGGGCGGCAGCTTCATGCCTCGGCTGTGGAGGTGGTGATGGATACGCACGGCAACACACAGCAGGCCACGCTCGATGGCGGATTGATCTTTTCCGCGGTCGAAGGGCCGCATTCGATCCACGGCGATGCGAATACCGGCAGGCTCCAACTCGGCCCGGACGGGGAACTGAAGCGTGTCGAGATGCACAATGCTGTCACTGTCGTGGATCAGGAAATCGGTCCCGCGAATGATCCTCACGGTTCCATCACACGCGAGGTGAAGGGCTCGACAGTAATCATCGACCTCGTGCCTAACCCGCAGGGACACGCCGAGGCGCAGAAACTCATGGCCTCGGGCAACGCAGTACTCACCGAGCACACCATCTACTCCGATTCGCCCCCGCAAAATACCATCATGAAGGGCGACCTGATCCAGGCCTCGCTGCGTCAGGGCCGCGCGCTGGACACGCTGCACGCGCGGGGAAATACCTTCCTGACGAATACGAATCCCAGCGGCGTCAGCCAGACCAGCACGGGAGACACGCTGGATATCACCTTTGCGCAGGAACCTCTAAAACAGGCAAAGCGGAAGCAGGATGAGATTCCGCCCAGCCTGGTGGAGCGCGCCATCCAGCGTGGGCATGTTTCGATCGTTCAGATCAAACCCGGCGCTACCGATCAGGAAAAGCCATGGCGCAGCCAGGCGACTGCCGATGTCGCGACGCTCGATGGTCCGCGCCAGATCCTCCATCTTGAGGGCTCGCCGCGTCTGAATGACGAAGAGGCCGAGATGACGGCGCAGAGCATCGACTTCTACCGTCTCAGCGGAGCGGTAACGGCGGACCACGATGTGAAACTGACATTCCGCCAGGGATCGAGCGCCCAGGCGCCCGTGCATGCTGTGGCGGAGAAAGTCTTTTTCGATCATGACCGCGACGAAGCCATCCTGTACGGCGGTGCGCAGGATGCCCGTCTCTGGCAGGCATCGAATTCGGTGTCAGCGCCCACCCTCGTTCTCGACCGGCACGACCAGATGCTGATTGCTCCGGAAAAGCGTGGACACGGACGCGTGCACTGCGTATTCGCCGATCCCGGGTCGAAAGCTACCGGCAGCGAGGCTGTCATTCGCCTCGATGCTGATGCGCTCCAGTATTCAGGCGGGGAGCGCCGGGCCAGCTTCCAGGGCAATGTGGTCACGCAGCAGGCCAGCGGTCGCATGCGGGCCGATAAGGCCGATCTCTTTTTGACCGCAGGCGGAGCCAATGCCGCTCAGCGTGTTCCCAACCCTCGCGGATCGCTCGATCACATGGTTGCGGAAGGCAAGGTGCAAGTGCAGGAGGGGTCTCGTCAGGGTACCGGCGATCGTCTTCTCTACACGGCTTCGGACGGAAAATTTGTTCTGTACGGCCGAGCAGGACAGCTTGCTCGCCTATCCGATCCGGAACACGGCACCGTAGCAGGAACTGCTTTGATTTTCACCAATCGCGGTGATAGCGTCGAGGTGGATGGCGGGAATGCCCGCGCCGTTACAGACACGCAGGTCCCAAGGTAACGGCAGGACAACGGACGTTGCAGAAGCTCCATACCGACGAAATCACAAAGTCCTACAAGGGACGACAGGTTGTGCGGGGTGTGAATCTTCAGATCACCCAGGGTGAAGTCGTCGGCCTCCTCGGTCCCAACGGCGCTGGAAAAACCACCAGCTTCTATATGATTGTGGGGCTCATCGCGCCCGATTCGGGTCGCGTCCTGATTGACGGCGAAGACATCTCGCGGGTGCCCATGTATCTCCGTGCTCGCCAGTACGGCATCAGCTATCTGCCGCAGGAGCCCTCGGTTTTTCGCAAGCTCACGGTCGAGGAAAATATCCTCGCCGTTCTGGAAGCGCAGGCAATATCGTGGGAGATGCGCCGGGCCCGGGCCGAAAAACTGATTGACCAGCTCAACCTCGGCCATATTCGCAAGACTCGCGGCTACGCCCTCTCCGGAGGCGAGCGCCGTCGAGTCGAGATTGCCCGCTGCCTCTGCATTCAGCCGTCCTTTATACTTCTGGATGAACCCTTCTCCGGCATTGATCCCATTGCGGTGCTTGACCTGCAGGAGATCATCTTTGACTTGAAGGCAAGCGGGATCGGCGTCCTGATCACCGACCACAACGTCCGCGAGACGCTCTCGGTGACAGATCGCGCGTACATCATTAACGACGGCAAGATCTTCCGGGACGGTACACCCGATGCACTCGGGCGCGATCCCGAAGTGCGACGTGTGTACCTCGGCGAAGGATTCTCGCTCAATTAATCCATCACCAGCCCTCCCGCCATAGTGTGATTACCGGTGATGCCCGGGGTATGAGGGAATGGGTGCATTCCGGGACAACGGCCCTGTAAGCTATGGGCGGATCAAGCAATACCAGAGTAGGTGACAATGGCGCTTCTTCAACCCAAGCTGAGCCTCAAAGTGGCTCAACGCCAGATTCTGACCCCTGGCCTCATGCAAATGGTCAGCGTACTGGCGTTGAACAAGCTCGAGTTGAAGGAGATGATCCAGTCGGAGATGGCGGAGAACCCGGTCCTCGATGAAATCGAGGAAAGCGTCCCGCTGCTCGATGACGTGGAAGGGCGTCAGGCAGAGCGGGATCGTCCCGCTGAAGAGGTCGCCGCTGCCGCCGAGACCCCGAAAGAAGAGAAGGATCCCTTCACCGAGATCGACTTCGGCTCTTATTTTCAGGATTATCTCGATCCGGGCTTCCGTACCCCTAACAGCTTCGAACTCAGCGACAAGCCTTCATTCGAAAACTTCCTGTCACAGCCCGATACGCTGACCGACCATCTGAATTGGCAGCTCGGCTCACTCAATCTGACACCGGCAACCCGCGAGGCTGCCGAATATATCGTCGGCAATCTGAATGAGGACGGTTACCTGCTGGCCACCGATGAAGAACTGCTCGCCGGCTTTGTCCGGGAAACCGAAAGTGCGGAGACTCGAGAGGCTGCCGGCAAGCTGCTGGCGGAAGGGTTGGAAGTCGTCCGCTCACTCGACCCCAGCGGCATCGCCACACGCGATCTGCGCGAATGCCTCGGCCTGCAGGTTCGCCAGCAGGAGCGGGAGTTCGATCTGATCTTCGGCGAGGCCGACGCTTCGATTGAAGATGAGCCGGGCGTTACCGCGCGCCGAGCCCTCTTCCGCACCGCCCTGCAGATCATTGAGCAGGCTCTGCCGCTGTTGCAGAAGCGGGATCTCACCGCGCTCGCTCGTGCCGTCTCCGCTCAGCAGGAGATGGTGCAGCAGGCTGTCGATCTCATCCGGGGCCTCGACCCACGTCCGGGCCAGCGCTACAACCGAACCGAGGCTCGGCTTATCGAGCCCGATGTCGTCTTTGTAAAGCGCGGCGATGAATTCGTCGTCGTCATGAACGAGGAAGACATGCCGACCTTGCGGCTGAATCAGGGCTACCGCAGGCTATTGGCGCAGACCAATACCGAACGCGACGTGAAGGAGTACGTCAAGGAGCGCTACCGATCTGCTCTGCAGCTCATCCGTAATATCGAGCAGCGCAAGAGCACCATTCTGCGTACCTGTGAGGCCATCGTCCGCCGCCAGCCGGAGTTCCTGGAGCACGGCGTAGACGCCCTGCGCCCGATGATGATCAAGGACGTGGCCGAAGAGATTGGCGTCCATCCGTCCACAGTCAGCCGGGCGGTTTCCAACAAGTACGTACACACACCCCAGGGCGTCTTCGAGCTGCGTTACTTCTTCTCAGAGGCTGCCGGGGGCCCGGAAGGCGCCACCACCCCCCTCATGCTCCTCAAGCGCAAAGTAAAGAAGCTGATTGATGAAGAAGATCCAAAAAAGCCGCTGACCGATGACTTCATCGCCAGCGTGCTTCAGTCCCAAGGCATTCAGGTTACGCGCCGAACGGTCGCTAAGTATCGTGAGGACATGAGGATTCCCAGCACCCATCAGCGGCGCGTTAGGGTTTAGGCCCGCGCTGCCGTTCATCTGCACCGGGCAGGTAGGCATGGACGACCGTGGAACTCATTCGGGGTGTGGCCGTGACTCGTAATGTCCGCATTTGCGCGCTTGAGGTATACACCGCGTCTCTTGGTGTAGGATCATCTCCCCTCACGGGATTTGCATCTTGTTAGCTAGGAGGATTGCTTATGCAGGTGGAGTACACCGGACGCCAGATCGCGATCACCCCCTCACTGCGTCGACTGGCTGAGGAGGGCCTCGATCGGGTCAGCAAAGTCGTTGGCACAGGCGCCAGCGCTCACGTGATTCTCACTGAAGAGAAATACCGGCATACCGCAGAAGTAACCGTGCAGACCAAATTCCAGACGATTATCGGCTTATGTGAATCGCCCGTCATCGAAACCGCGCTCCGCGACGCCCTGGCCAAGGCCGAGTTCCAGGCGCTCAAGCACAAGGCGAAATTTCGCAGCCGTACTCGTGAGCCGAAGGATGGCAAAGCCGCGCACGAGCCCGAGCTTGCCCGTCCGCGCAATAATCCAATGTCGGTCGCCGCGCTGCCGGATGTTCCAGAACCAATCCTGCCGGCGTCCAAAACCCCCGGCACCCGGCCGGTAAACGGAACTGCCAACGGCCGCAAACCCGCTCCCGTCAAGGTGCACAGCCCTTCGCATGGGCGCCACATCGCCGAGCCTCATGTCGTTCATTGCGATGATTGCCTGGCCGAGCAATCCATGAGTCTCGATGAAGCGGTCAAGGAATCCGAGCTGCGCGACAAGGATGTCTTCGTCTTTCGCGACCAGGCGGGAGAGTTGCAGGTCCTGCATCGCCGTCGTGACGGCGTGATGGAGCTGATCGCCCTACCGTACTGACTCAATCCACCGCGGGCGGTGTTCAGCCGTCGCCCGCGGTGCCCATTCCGGTCCGCCTGCCGCGCGGACCCTCATATCAATTCTTCCAGCTCCAAACTCGTAGCGAGCAGAAATGCTTTAGCATTGTGGCCATGCCGCGCAAAGCCGCACCCCCAGCGAGCCCGCGTCTGGCGCTCACTACGAAGCACGACAGCACACATGCGCCGCACGACGGCTTGCCTCGTGAGCTGGTCATCATCACCGGACTCTCGGGGTCAGGCAAGGCTTCAGCCCTGAAGGCCTTTGAAGACCTCGGCTATTATTCCGTCGACAACCTCCCGCTTGACCTGCTGCCCGCCTTCGCGGACCTCGTCCGCCAGTCCGCTGAAATCCAGCGGGCCGCCCTGGTTGTGGATGTGCGCGAAGGCCAGCGTCTGGACCAGTTTCCCGACCTGATCAGCAAATTGCGCAAGGTCCTTCCGACACGAGTCTTCTTCCTGGAAGCTTCGGACGCCGTGCTCCTCCGCCGTTTCTCGGAGACCCGGCGTCCCCACCCCTTGGGCCGCACCGAGACCGTGGTCAAAGCCATCGACGCCGAGAGACGCCTGCTCGATCCCATCCGCCAGGTCGCGGATGAAACCGTGGACACCTCGCAGCACAACGTCCACGAGCTGCGCGCCTTTGTCCTCAGCAAGTTCGGACGGGGAAGCGATACCTCCGCAAAGAATCTGATGGTCTCCTTCGTCAGTTTCGGTTACCGAAATGGCGTGCCGCTTGAGGCCGACCTGGTTTTCGACGTGAGATTTCTGCCCAATCCGCACTTCGTCCCCGAGTTTCGGCCGCTGACCGGCAAACATCCAAAAGTCGCGCAGTATATCCGGCAGTTCCCTCAGGCCGCCGAGTTCCTCGATAAAACCACCGATCTGCTTCTCTTTCTCCTGCCTCATTACATCAAGGAAGGGAAGAGCTATCTGACGGTGGCATTTGGCTGCACCGGCGGCCAGCATCGTTCCGTCATGATTGCCGAGGAATTGCGCAAACGGCTGGCACGGGCGGGGTACAGGGTGAAGAATACACACCGTGATATGCCGCGTTCCTGAGCGACCATACTGGCGCGAGTGAATACAATAACCCCATGCACCCGCAACAACTGACCCGGTCTGGTCCGTCTCAAGACTTCAGGATCTTCGCTTTGGAGACAGCTCGGTGAGCGGGTTTCGTCGTATCGGGCGGCTGCTGTTTTATGTGCGCCGATACGCTCTGCAGGGAACTGCTGCGGTCGTGTTGCTTGCCGCGGTCGGTCTTCTGGACGCCTTTCGGGTTCTGCTGATCGGCCCAATCTTCAACACCGTCCTGAATCCCAAATCTCCCAGCCATGATCTGACGCTCTTCGGCGGTCGTTTTCCGATCAACCTGCAGCAATTTGTTCCATCGCATTTTCATAATCCCTGGAGTGTTGTAGCCTACGCGCTGATTGTTTCCACGATCCTTAAGGGCGTTTGCGACTATGCCGGCACATATCTGATCAACTACGCCGGCTTCGGCATGATCACGGATATGCGGGACGACCTCTATCAGGCCATCCTGCGCCGCTCCGTGCAGTTCTTTCAGCTACACGCTACCGGCACCATACTCTCGACCATCATCAACGACATTGAGCGTGTGCAGTTCGCGATGTCATCGATCCTCTCGGAGTTCCTGCAGCAATTCTTCACACTCATCTTTACCGCCTGGTTCGCCGTGATCCTCGGCGGCAAATTGTCATGGGTGCTGCTGATCTTCGTGCCCGTGGTCATCAGCTCCGCGCGGCGCGTCGGCCGCAGCGTCCGCCATACTACGCGCCACGGCCAGGACAAGCTTGCTGAGATCCAGAACATCCTGCATGAGACCATCACGGGCAACCGGATCGTGAAAGCCTTCACGATGGAGCTCTGGGAAACCACGCGCTTTAAGGAAGCAGCGCGCCGTCTCTTCCGGGCGAACCTCAACACGGTGCGCGCGCAAGCGATCAGCTCTCCGCTCATGGACGTCATCGGCGCGATCGCCATTACGCTGCTGCTTCTGCTGGGTCGCGACCAGATCGGCAAGGGTACGCTCAGCGTCGGAACCTTCTTCGCGTTCATCGTCGCGGTTTTCAAGCTCTACGATCCGGTGCGGAAGTTCGCGCTCTTCTACAACAGCTTCCAGCAGGCGCTCGGTGCTTCCGGCAACATCTTTGAGTTCATGGACGAGCAAGACGCTGTCCGCGATCGCCCCCATGCGAAGACGCTGAAGGCCTTCCGCAACGAAATTCGTTTCGACAATGTCCGCTTCTCCTACGCCTCTGATGACGGCGAAAAGGAGGTTCTCTCCGGCATCAATCTCACGGTGCCTCGCGGTGAAGTAGTAGCCTTCGTCGGTCCCAGCGGTGCCGGCAAGACAACGCTGGTTAACCTGATTCCGCGCTTTTTCGATGTCACCGGCGGTCGCCTGCTGGTGGACGGTCAGGATGTTCGCGACCTGAAAACCGAGTCTCTCCGCAGCCTCATCGGCAATGTCACGCAGGAGACAATCCTCTTCAACGACACTGTGCGCAACAACATCGCCTACGGCCGCCCGGACGTGCCGCTCGAGAAGGTGCAGGAAGCCGCCCGCGTGGCTCTGGCGCACGATTTCATCTGCGCCATGCCCGAGGGATACGATACCGTCATCGGCGAGAAGGGTTTCCGCCTCTCCGGCGGCGAGCGCCAGCGGCTTGCCATTGCCCGTGCCCTGCTCAAGAACGCGCCTATTCTCATTCTGGACGAGGCCACCTCCTCGCTCGACACAGAAAGCGAATCGCTGGTGCAGGCAGCGCTTTCGAACCTGATGCTCGGACGCACAGTCTTCGTCATTGCCCATCGTCTCTCCACCGTGCGGCGCGCCACGCGCATCGCCGTTGTAGAGGCAGGACAGATCACAGCGGTCGGCTCACATGACGAGTTGCTGCGAACCTCGCCGATGTATCAACGGCTGTATCAATTGCAATTTGCCGATGAGACAGACGCCACGACGGAACCCGCCATGGCCGCGGGAGGCAAGCTTTGAGCCGCCAACCGATCTATTCTATGACCGGCTTCAGCCGTTACCGTGAGCGCGTGCATGACTCCCTTGCATGGACTCTCATGCTCAAGGCAGTCAATCATCGCTTTCTCGATCTGCACATGCGGATGCCGGCCGGCTCTGAATCCCTGGAGATGCAGCTTCGGCGAGAGCTGAAATCCGTCATCTCGCGCGGCCATCTCGAAGTCACCTTGGCGATCGAGCGCGCCACACTACACCAGATCGAAATGGATCACGGCGTTGTCGCCAGCTATGTCGCGGCATTTCGCTCCGCAGCCGCGGAGCACCGCCTTCGTGAAGCTCCCAGCCTGCAGACCATCATGCAGTTGCCCGGCGTCTTTCGTACGAGCGCGCAGGGAGGAAATGGCATCGGGAACACGGAAGAGCGCACCGCCGAAATGGATCAGGTCGAAGCCTCGGTGATGACGGCGCTACCCCAGGCCGTCGCCGCCCTGCAGGCCATGCGCGCGCAGGAAGGCGCTGCGCTTGCCGATGATCTAAACTCTATCGCCGATCGCATCAGCGCATCGGTCGATCGCGTTTCTGAACTGCATGGGCCAATGCAATCGGCGCATTTCGAGCGCACCAGCGCACGCATCGCGACATTGCTTGGCGGTGCTGCCGATCGCGAACGCCTGCTGCAGGAAGCCGCTCTGCTCGCCGACCGCAGCGACGTGAGCGAAGAACTCGCCCGCCTGCGCGCCCACGTCGAACACTTCCGCCAGATGCTTGCCGGTGGCGGGGAACTCGGTAAGAAGCTCGATTTTCTGCTTCAGGAGATGAACCGGGAAGCCAACACCATGCTGTCGAAGACCGCCGGTATTGCCGGGGCGGGCATGCAGGTGACCGAGATAGGCCTCGGCCTGAAATCCGAAATCGAGAAGGCGCGTGAGCAGGTTCAGAACCTCGAATGATTGCCCGTTGCGACTACCACAAAAGGGGTAAGCCGGCCGGTCTTCAGTCTCGGCGGTGGCTCATGCGAAAATCTAGCTAAGGAGCACGCTTGGCCGGCATCCTCTTCATCATTTCCGCTCCCTCCGGTTCAGGAAAATCCACCCTGGTCAATCAGCTGCGGTCCGATGTGAGCGGCCTGGACTTCTCGGTCAGCTACACGACGCGCGCGCCCCGCGCCTCCGAGCAGCAGGGCCGTGAGTATCACTACGTGGATCGCGCCACCTTCGAGCGCATGCGAGACAACGGAGAATTCTTGGAGTGCGCAGATGTTTTCGGCGACCTCTACGGCACGGCGCGCCACGCGCTCACCGAGGCCTTCGCGCACAGTCACGATCTGGTGCTTGACATTGACGTGCAGGGCGCAGCGCAAGTTCGCGGGCAGATGCCAGAGTCCGTCAGCATATTCGTCATGCCTCCTACTCCGGAGATACTCGCTACACGACTACGTAACCGCAGCCGCTCCGACGGCGGCATCACCGAGGAGAAAATCCAGCGCCGCCTCGCCAAGGCGCGTATTGAGATTGAGAACTACGATGAATATGGTTATATTCTCGTCAACGATGTGCTCGACCACGCCGTGGAAGAGCTGGAGGCCATCGTTGCAAGTGAGCGTTTTCATCGCGGGCAACCGGCGAGCGAAGCAGGCGACATCCATCGGCTGCTGGCTATCGCGGAGCGTTGCCGCCGCGGTCATGCTATGGACCGCGTTGTTCCGGTGTTGACGTCGTTCGGTGTTACAGAGGCGGCGCGCACTCACTGAAAAGCAGTAAAGCTTCAGGAGGTAATCAGTATGGAGATCAAGCAGGGGTTCGATAGCAACTATCGCTATGTTCTGGTGGCCGCTCGTCGCGCTCGCCAGTTGCAGAATGGATCGCAGCCGCTGGTCAGCACCCATTCCTCCAAGGCCTGCCGCGTGGCCCAAGACGAAGTGGACGCCGGTCTTGTCAGCTATCAGGACAAACCAAAGCCGCAAATCGCCGAGCTGCCGCCCAATAACTTTGCACGATAGGGCCGTGCCATTTGTGACCTTCTCAGGGCGCGGTAAAATCAAAGCTCTATGAAGGTCACGGTCGGGGTCTCCGGCGGGGTCGCCGCCTATAAGGCAGCGGAGCTTGTGCGGGCTCTCCAGGCGAAGGCCCTGGATGTGCACGTGGTCATGACTGAAGCGGCTGGCCGCTTTGTGCAGCCGCTTACCTTCGCCGCTCTGACCGGGCACAAGGTGATCACCGGACTCTGGGGCACCGAAGAGACGGAACCCAACGTCGACTCCGCCATCGAGCATATTGCCGTGGCCCAGTCGATGGATCTCCTTGTCGTCGCCCCGGCCACCGCCGATCTGATTGCTCGTTTTGCCCACGGCATAGCCGGTGACTTCTTGACCACCCTGTACCTTGCGACTCCTGCGCCCGTCGTGGTTGCGCCCGCGATGAACAGCCAGATGTGGGCACATCCCGCGGTACAGACAAACCTCCGCATACTGGCAGACCGTAGCGTGCGCATCGTGCCGCCCGGAAGTGGGGACCTCGCATGCGGCATGGTCGGCCCTGGCCGGCTCGCCGAAATGGACGAAATTATTAAAGCAATACTTGAACTGTTGGACCGTCGTGTTGATCCAGCACGCCGCGATCTAGCAGGCGAAACCATTCTGGTCACTGCCGGCGGTACTCGCGAAGCCATCGACCCCGTTCGCTACATCGGTAATCGCTCCAGCGGAAAGATGGGCTACGCGCTCTCCGAGGCGGCAGTGGCTCGTGGCGCCCATGTCATCCTCGTCTCCGCTATCACGCCGCTTGCGCCGCCCGCGGGCGTCGAGTTTGTGCAGGTCACCAGCTCGGAGGAGATGCGCGCGGCCGTGATCAGCCGGCTCGGCAGTGCGACGATCGTGATAAAGGCCGCCGCCGTATCCGACTATCGACCCAAAGAGCTGGCGCCCCAGAAGATCAAGCGCCACGAGTCAATCCAGCTTGAGCTCGAGCCCACAGCCGACATCCTGGCCGAAGTTGCCGCGAAACGAAATCCGGCAACCCTCGTCATCGGCTTCGCGGCAGAGACGCAAGATCATCTGCAGCACGGGCGTGACAAATTGCTCCGCAAGGGAGCCGACGCGATTGTCCTTAACGATGTGGGCCGCCCTGGAGTTGGATTCGATTCCGAGCGCAACGCCGCCACTTTCCTGACACAGCACACGGCTATCGAACTGCCGGAGATGACGAAGCGCGATCTTGCCGGCCGCATCCTCGACGAGATCCGCGCACTGCGGCGGCCCACGTCCATTCTGGATGAAACGGCTTCTCTCGGCGCAGGACCACGGCCGCTGCGATGACCGACGCACTCCAGGAACTCGCGGCTCGCCTCGAGTTCTATCGCGACCTTGGCATTTATGACTTCTACCGCCGCGCCGATCTGCCGCCTGCCGCAGTCGCGGACATTTCCCCCACAGCGCAACCTTCGGCGCCCGATCTCACGCAGCCATCCGCCGCAACCGAGCGAACAACCATCGAGGAGACCTATATTCCACGTCGCACCATGGTTAGTGATGAATCTGTTCCTGCCCTCGTGTCCTTCGGGCCAATCCTTCCCCCGGAGCACCGCGCTGCCGCGCTGGAAGCCGTGCGGGAGCTCATCGGCGAATGCCAGCGTTGCCGGCTGGCAACGGGCCGCAACAAACTCGTTTTCGCCGATGGCGATCCCAACGCGCAGCTCATGTTCGTGGGCGAAGGCCCGGGCGCAGACGAGGACGCGCAGGGACTGCCATTCGTCGGCCGCGCGGGGCAGTTGCTGAACAACATGATTGTCGCGATGGGCCTCAAGCGCGAGCAGGTCTACATCGCCAACATCGTCAAGTGCCGTCCGCCGCAGAACCGCAAGCCCGAGCCGGACGAAGCGAACACCTGCATGCCGTTCCTCGAACGTCAGATCGAGATTGTTCGCCCGCGGGTGCTTGTCGCTCTCGGCGCAACCGCTGCCACATATCTGCTCGGCATGCGCGGCTCCATCGGCAGCATGCGTGGCCGCATTCACGATTATCGCGGCATCCAGACCGTCGTGACCTATCACCCGGCATTTCTCCTCCGCGATCCCGCGCAGAAGAAAGAAGCCTGGAAGGATCTGCAGATGGCCATGGCGGCGCTTGGGCTGAAGCCGCCCTCACGCGCGCCACAGCCCTGAAGCGTCACCAGGGGAGCGCTTCGCCCATGTGGAAATAGCCTCCTGTCGGTCCATCGGCCGGCAGCAGCGCCAATTGCACACTCGTCTTTGCGCCTTCCGGGATCTCCATAGGGGCCGCATCCGTTCCCATATCCGTCTTCACCCAGCCCGGATGGGCGGAGTTCACTTTGACCTTCGTGTCCCGCAGTTCCGCTGCAAGATGCACGGTGAATGCATTCAGGGCAGCTTTCGATGCATCGTAGGCGAGCGCCTTGAAGCCATAGATCGGCGAGTTCGGGTCGGCGTGTAATGTGAGCGATCCGAGGATGCTCGACAGGTTTACGATGCGGCCTTCCGAAGCCTTCTTGATCAGGGGCAGCAGTGCCTGCGTCAGCTCAATTGTGCCGAAAACGTTTGTATCGAAAGTCTCGCGCAAGACTGCTCCGCTCACGGAACTCGCATTGTTCGGCGCTCCAAAGGGCTCTTTGGCGATACCCGCATTGTTGACGAGGATATCCAGCTTGCCGAAATTCTTCTCGAAGAAGCCGTAGGCTTCCTGATAATCCGCGGGTCGCGTGATGTCGAAACGGATCGCCTGTACATCAGCGCCCTCGGCGCGCAGTTTCTCAGCGATTGCTTTGCCTTTCGCTGCGTCGCGCGAGCCGATCACAACGGCCACACCCTGCTTGCCCAACTGACGCGCCGTCTCCAGCCCAATCCCGCGATTGCCGCCAGTGATGAACGCAACCTTCTTCTCCTTCGCCATCTTTGTCTCCTCCAGTGTGATTCTAGAGATGCTTCAGCCGGCCGGGCGATTCAATCCGTTCATGCACATCTTCCGGCCTGATACTCTCGCCCCAGGACATCCACCTTTCACATGCCAGCCTTCTGCGATGTCGCCGTGCCAGTGCCGCTCGACGCGAACTTTACCTATCGTGTCGATGCGTCGCAGCCGCCGCCGCTCGGCGGCCGCGTCATCGTCCCGTTTCGCAACGAAAAACTTATCGGCGTAGTGACCCGCCTTCACGATGAGCCGCCACCAGTCGACGC
>DASVAI010000145.1:0-3526 GCA_036376445.1 Acidobacteriaceae bacterium | reverse complement strand
GTTGTCGAGGCCGCGCAACACGCCATGCAGCAGTGGGGTTACGGACTGGCCAGCGTGCGTTTCATCTGCGGCACGCAGTCCATCCACAAGCAGCTTGAAGATGCCCTCAACCGCTTTCTCGGTACCGATGACACCATCCTCTACAGTTCGTGCTTCGATGCCAACGGCGGTCTCTTCGAAACGTTGATGGAAGCAGAGGACGCCATCATCTCGGACGAGCTGAATCACGCCAGCATCATCGACGGCGTGCGGCTCTCGAAGGCCGCGCGCCTCCGTTATCGCAATGGCGACATGCAGGATCTCGAAGCAAAGCTGAAGGAGGCGAGTGGCGCGAGGCGTCGACTGATCGCGACCGATGGTGTCTTCTCCATGGACGGCTACATTGCGCAACTGGGCCGGATCTGCGACCTGGCGGAGAAGTATGACGCGCTGGTCATGGTGGATGATTCGCACGCTGTCGGCTTTATCGGCGAGCACGGCCGCGGCACGCCGGAGGCATGCGGCGTCGAAGGCCGCATCGATATTCTCACCGGCACGCTCGGCAAGGCACTGGGCGGCGCGAGCGGCGGCTACACCAGCGGGCGGAAGGAGATCATCGATCTGCTGCGCCAGCGCTCGCGCCCGTATCTCTTTTCGAACTCGGTTGCGCCGGCTATCGTCGCCGCATCGCTGAAGGTGCTCGATTTGGTTGCGAACTCTTCCGAGCTGCGCCGGCGCCTCGAGGAGAACACCCGCTACTTCCGCGCGCAGATGACGAGCGCGGGATTTGCCGTCCTGCCCGGCGAGCATCCTATCGTTCCCGTGATGTTCGGCGATGCGGTGGTTGCGACCCGCGTGGCGGATCTTCTGCTGAAGAAGGGCGTATATGTCATCGCTTTTTCGTATCCGGTCGTGCCGCAGGGGAAGGCGCGCATCCGGACGCAGATTTCGGCGGCGCACACACGGCAGGAGATCGAGTTTGCGATCGAGAAGTTTGTCGAAGCGAAGCGCGAACTTGGCCTGTAGGCGAGCCCTCTCTGGCGGGGCGAGTTCCGCGCCGAGGCGTTCAACATCATTAACCGCACGCAATTTGCGCCGCCGGATACCGCGCTGGGAGAAAACACCACGGGCGTCATCTCCTCGCAGGTCGATGCGCCACGCAAGTTGCAGTTCGCTCTCAAACTGCTGTTTTAATGATGGTGCTGCGTCGTCATCCGCGACGCAGCACCTCGAACTCCACAACAAAGGCTAGGACGTGAACTTCTGCTCCTCGATTCGTGTTGCGCTTGTCGCCCTTGCGTTGTCATCCATGTCAGCCGTGCCGCTTGCCGGTCAGACCCTTACCGGCGACGCTCTCCGCGTGGAAGTGCAGGGCAATCAGGCAACAATCCTGATCAAGTCCGGCGAGAGCTGGAAGCCCGCGCTCTCCGCCTCCGGCTCCGCAGTTCTGGTTCGAACCACCGATGGATTCCACCGCTGCTCCCTGGGCCACGCCTCTGTGATTGAGCGTGGCCTTCTTTTTACCGGAGATTGCCCGGTGGGGAAATTCGAGCAGCGCATCCTTCTCTCTGATGAGCGCGATGTGCTCCGCGTATGGACGCGGCTCACTCTGCGTCACGATGCGGACATTCGCTCTATCGAAGATCGCTGGGACTTCATGCCGCCGCGCCGGGACGTCAGTACGCCTAATGAGGGCCCGCTCGACTTCGTATGGTCGCAGAACATCAAGAACGAGCCCGACGACATTATTCCCACTTACGGTTTCAAATCACCGGCCGTGATGATGCAGCAGGGCGCTGTGTTCGCCGCGCTCATGCCCGAGCTCAGCACGCGTCGCGTTCTGCCGCTCGCGCTCGATCTCGATGTCACCTCCGAGGAGTGCCCGTGGATGTCTGCCGGACAGATGCCGTCGGAACCCTACGGCCACAGCTACTTCCGCCGCGCGGCGGAAGCGCATCCCAAGATACTCGCCGACACGGTCGAGTACTCGTACTCCATCGCCGCATCGCAGCAGCCGGAGCGGCTCGGCTATCGCCGCGTGGTGCGGCGCCTGTGGAGCACGCTGGGCCATCCTGAGCTCGTCGACTCGCCCGGAATGCAGCAGAACATCATCCGGCCGGAGCTGCGCTCCTTCGCATCATGGCGCAAGGAAGCATGGCAGCAAGAGGCGAACCGCATCTATATAGGCTTCGCATGCGGCAGCAAGCAGTGCGGCACGCTGCCGAGCAATCGCAACATCAACGGGAAGTGGGACCATCCTGGTCCCGACGCCTGGTTTAATGCATGGTTCCAGACACTACGCACCGCATATGGCTGGTACACATACGGTCGCGATGCGCAAGATGCCGACGCGATGGCGAAGGCGGAAAGCGTGCTGAACGTGATCCTCTCCGCACCGCAGAAACAGGGAGCATTCCCCACCATCTATCTCGTCGATCGCCATGAGTGGATCCCGGAGGATGGCTGGGCGGGCTATCAGGATAGCTATCATTCCTTCTGCATGTCATGGACAGCGTACTGGATGCTGCGCTGGATCGAGGACCTGACGCCTGGACGCGCTGCTGAAGTGCTTCCTTTCGTGAAGTCCTACGGCGACTTTCTTCTGCAGCATCAACTGCCCAGCGGTGTGATCCCTTCCTGGTACAACGCGCAGTCGCTCGAGCCGCGCACGGAGTTCCGCGACTTCAATGCGGAGACTGGTCCCTCCGCTCTCTTTCTCGCCACTCTCGGCGCAGTCACGCACGACGCACGCTACACCGCTGCTGCAGAAAGGGCGATGGAGTTTGTGACGAAGGAAGTCCTGCCGCGGCAGCGCTGGTTTGACTTTGAGACGTATCTCTCCTGCGCGCGCAAGGACTACAGCTTTTACGATAAGTGGACGGCGCAGTATCCGCAGAACAACCTTGCCGAGATCGAAGCGGTTCGCGCGTGGCTTGTCCTCTATCAGTCCACTCACAAACGCGAATATCTCGATCGCGGTGTGAATGCGCTCGACTATCTGCTGCTCACACAGCAGTTGTGGAACAATCCGTCGTTCTCGCCGCGGCTGCTGGGCGGCTTTACCACCCAGAACACCGACGCTGAATGGAGCGATGCGCGCCAGGGATACGTCGCTACGCTGCTGCTGGACTACTACCGCGTTACAGGTCATGAGGAGTATCTGGAGCGCGCCATTGCCGCGGCCCGATCCACCTTCGCCGTCGCGCCGTGGGAGAACTGGGCGCACACCGGCCACATCGACGAGCCCGGCGCGCTCACCGGCTTTCACTGGGGCACGGGCAGCGCTATGACCTCGGTTGAAATCATGCAGCCAGTACTGGGCGATGCCTTTATTGATCTCAAGCGGGCGCAGGGCGCCGGCTTTGATGAGTGCTCACTGACCGATCTCCGCATCGAGTCAGGCGCCGTTGCCTTCAATCTCCGCTCGCCAGATCAGCGCGCGTTTGTTGTGCGTTTTGCCGGCGTCGAGCCGTCGCGCCGCTACCGTATCCGAGTCAACGGCGGGACTGTGCGCGAGGTCGGCGGCAGGGAACTGCTTGCTAATGGA
>DASVAI010000126.1:0-2814 GCA_036376445.1 Acidobacteriaceae bacterium | reverse complement strand
CGGTTCCAGCCAGAACCACGCCGGTGTTGCCGGGCTGGACGGTGACAGCCCCGACATTTACCAGATTGATGGGGGCGGTTGCGAGCGTGGGCGGCGGCGTCAGGTCGGTAACGGGCACGAACGACACACCATTCAGAGCCGCCGCATTGGTCGACTTAAAGAGTCCGCCGGTTGTGCCGATATAGAGAGTGTTGTGGGTGGTATCCGCGGGATCCACTGTAATGCTGAGCACCCGTCCGCCTGCCGGTCCAGTGGCCTGCCTAGTCAGGCTCCGCGGAGCAAGCTGTGTCCAGGGAACATTGAGAGCAGTAGCGTTGCGGCTTTGCGCCGGCGCGGCCGGGGCTGCCGTCCCGAGTATCAGCATGCACAGCGCAACACATCGATGCGGCGTCATCCACCGCTGCATGAGCCCGTGTTGTCGCATGATCCGGAGTCGGCCCCTTCCCCCCGCGCATCACGCCGCACCGAGGGTCCTTTGCCGATTATCCCTGCTGAAGGAACGCTGGAACGCCTGTCACCGAAACAGTCACGTTACTAAACGGGGACACGCCCTCCCACCTGATGGGCAATCCTCGTCCCGATTCCGCAACTAGACCGTGGTTCGGCTCTTCTGCTCGGAGGCGAACGCCTCCCGGTACCATGCCACCGTACGCTCCAGGCCTTCCTCAAAGCCCACCACCGGCTCGTAGCCAAACGCCTCGCGTGCGGCGGAAATGTCCGCTTCGGAATCGGTGATGTCGCCCACGCGCGGCGGGCCGTACTGCGCCGGATGGGGAAAGTTCAGCAGCCGTGACAGGATTGCGTAGGTCTCGTTCAATGTATGCCGGCCGCCGCAGGCGACGTTGAAGGTCCTGCCCGCGATCTTCTTCCGGGGCGCGGCCGCGGCCAGCAGGTTCGCGGACACTGCATTTGCGATGTAGGTGAAGTCCCGGCCCTGCTCGCCGGTCCCGAAGATTGTCGGCCGCTCGCCCTTCATCATCTGCAGAATGAACTTCGCCATCACGCCGCTGTAAGGCGAGTCCGGCGCCTGCCGCGGCCCGAAGATGTTGAAGTAGCGCAGGCAGGCGGTCTCGATCCCGTACACCTGCCAATAGCTCTTCATATAGAGCTCGCCGGTGAGCTTCTGTACGGCATAGGGCGAAATCGGTGCGGGCGTCATCGACTCCCGCCGCGGCATCCCGGGCTGATTTCCATACGCGGAGGATGATGCCGCATAGATGATGCGCCGCACTCCTGCTGCCCGGGCTGCTTCGAGCAGCGTGAAGGTGCCGTTGATATTGCAATCGTGGCTTGGGGCGGGGTCCTTCACTGATCGAGGCACCGAGGGCAATGCGCCCTCGTGAAAGATGATCTCCACGCCCTCACATGCCGAGCGCATTGCCGAGGCATCGCGCAGATCGGCTTCGCGAAAGTCAAACTTGTTCAGCAGAGGCTCGAGATTCGTGCGTTGCCCGGTGACAAAATTATCGACTCCACGGACATCGTCGCCGCGCTCTACCAGCGCCTCGACCAGCGACGAGCCGATGAACCCTGCGACTCCTGTGATCAGGTACTTTGCCAAGGCATGCTCCCGCTTCGATGATACCGGGCAACTAGACAAGAAAGCCGATGGCAAGCCCCACCAGTAGAGCAAAGTAGGCTGCCGGATAGCCCCAGCGGCCAGCCCGGTGCAGCTTTACCGCAAGCGGCCGTTTCCCTCGCTCCTGCAGCAGGAAGACTGTCGCGATCTCGAAGATGCAGAGGAAGCAGAACGTGAAGCCGGCGAGGAATACCGCGTCCAGGAGCGTCAGATAGCCGATGCGCGGCAGATCGCGCGCGATGGCGAACTCGAAGGCCACCATCGACAGGAGCATGGTCATGGGAATCTTCAACAGCCAATCAAATTGCGATACGTCAATCCAGAAGACCACCATCGGGATTAGCGTCATCATCAGCAGTGGAACAAAGATCTTCCACACATAGAACCCAGACCGCCGGCGCACGATGATCTGGAAGCTTGCTCCTGTTCCTGCGGGAATCTCGCCGTCTGCAGTTGGCTTGTCCACCGCATAGCGCAGCTCTTCGATCTGCCACGCTGCCAATTCCGTATGCTGCTCCGGGCTGATGGCGGTGAAAGGCAGCGCCTGCGGCGCGAACTGAATTTCCTGCGCCGCGGAGAGAAATGGATGAAACTCGAAGCGCAGGTCCTGGGTGTCGAATGGGAACTTCTTCAGGTCGAAGTCATTCGACAGCTCTGCCACAAACTTCTCGGTATAAGTCACGGTTCCCGCGCTGTCCGCGGCCAGATAGTACTGAGTCGTCCGATGGGTGATGGAGTTGGCGGACTCAATCGACGGTGTCCACAGTTCTTCCAGCCGGAAGCTTCGGGGCGCGGCTTTCACCTCGGCGGCCGGCAATGCCAGTCGCGGATCGACCCACTTCGCCGTCAGGTAGCCGCCTACCTCAAAGTTCTCACGGGTCTCGTCGATGGCAATGAAGTTGGTGATGTACAGGCCCACCGCGACTTTCACAGGTATTTCGCCGGCGGTCGGATGCTGGCGCAGGTCTACAGCATTTGCCGGTGCGCACAATGCCGCGCCGCACAGCAGCGTCAGCACCGCAGCGGCAAAGCCGGCTCGCCTCATGAGTGTTCCAGGTATCGGAGTGCCACTTACTCTAGCAGAGTTGCGTTACTCGTCCGCTTTCGCTTCCCACTGGAAACAGATTCCATATCCGTCGGGATCGCGGAGCCCCATCTGCTTCATGCCATACGGAGCCACTGTCGGCTTCTTCACCGGCGCACCCTTCACGCGCAGTTGTTCATACGCGGCGTCC
>DASVAI010000124.1:0-6216 GCA_036376445.1 Acidobacteriaceae bacterium | reverse complement strand
GTTGTCGGTGAGGTCCTTCCAGGTGCCGGCGACGCCGGGCACGACGGCCTGGCCGCCCAGCTTGCCTTCGGTGCCGACTTCGCGGGCGACGCGCGTGACCTCCCCGGCGAAGGCATTGAGCTGATCGACCATGGTGTTGATTGTGTTCTTGAGCTCGAGAATCTCGCCGCGGACGTCCACCGTGATTTTGCGCGAGAGGTCGCCGCTGGCGACGGCGGTGGTGACCTCTGCGATGTTGCGGACCTGGCCGGTGAGATTGCCGGCCATTGAGTTGACGGAGTCGGTGAGGTCCTTCCAGGTGCCGGCAACACCGGGCACGTTGGCCTGGCCGCCGAGTCGGCCTTCTGTGCCGACCTCGCGGGCGACGCGGGTGACTTCGCCGGCGAAGCGGTTGAGCTGATCCACCATGGTGTTCAGCGTCTCTTTGAGCTGGAGGATTTCGCCGCGGACATCGACCGTGATCTTGCGGGAGAGATCGCCGTTAGCAATGGCGGTCGCGACTTCCGCGATGTTACGCACCTGGCCGGTGAGGTTGCTGGCCATGAAGTTGACGTTGTCGGTGAGGTCCTTCCAGGTGCCGCCGACGCCGGGCACCTGCGCCTGTCCGCCGAGTTTGCCTTCCGTGCCGACCTCGCGGGCGACCCGTGTGACTTCGCCGGCGAAGGCGTTGAGCTGATCGACCATCGTGTTGATGGTGTCCTTGAGCTCGAGGATCTCGCCTTTCACGTCCACCGTGATTTTGCGCGACAAGTCGCCCCGAGCGACGGCGGTGGTGACTTCGGCGATATTGCGGACCTGTGCGGTGAGGTTGCCGGCCATTGCGTTGACGGAGTCGGTGAGATCCTTCCAGGTGCCGGCGACTCCGGGCACGACGGCCTGGCCGCCGAGTTTGCCGTCGGTGCCAACTTCGCGGGCCACGCGCGTGACTTCCGAGGCGAAGGAGCGGAGCTGATCCACCATCGTGTTGATGGCTTCCTTGAGCTGGAGAATCTCGCCCCGGACATCGACGGTGATCTTGCGGGAGAGATCGCCGCTGGCGACGGCTGTGGCGACCTCTGCAATATTGCGGACCTGGCCGGTGAGGTTGCTGGCCATGGAGTTGACGGAGTCTGTGAGGTCCTTCCAGGTGCCGGCTACGCCGGGCACGTGGGCCTGTCCACCGAGCTTGCCGTCGGTGCCGACCTCGCGGGCGACGCGTGTAACCTCGGCGGTGAAGATGCCGAGCTGCTGGATCATCGTGTTGACGATACTGGCGGAGCGAAGGAACTCGCCTTCGAGCGGGCGGCCGTCCACATCGAGGCGCACGGTTTCTGTCAGGTTGCCCTGGGCTACGGCCGCGATGGCGCTGGTAACGGCAGTGGTGGGCCGGAGGAGGTCTTCGATCAGCGTGTTTATGGAGACTTCCATGGCACCCCACGAGCCGCGATGCTGCTCGAAGCGCGCGCGCTGGCGGGTGCGGCCTTCCTTACCGACCGACTGGCCGACGCGGGTGAGCTCGGCGGCCATCTGCTCGTTGGCGGCGACGATGTCATTGAAGGCATCGGCGATCTTGCCCTGGATGCCGGTCCACGCGACGGGCAGGCGCACGGAGAAGTCGCCTTTGCGCATGGTTTGCAGGCTGGCGAGGATGAGGGCGAGGTCTTCCCTACCCGGCTGGTCGGGCGAGGCGCCGTTGTTGTTTTCGTTCTTGAGGGTCTGCTTGGTTGCCGTGGCGCGTTTGCGTACCGGAGCAACTTCGCCGCTAACTGCCATAGGGGATCTCCGTGGGATTCGCTTGTCAGCAGTGTGCGGCACCGCTGCTATGTCCAAGGGTTGTTGCAATGAATGATAGAAGGGAGCGCCCGACCTTATATCGCCATCCTACGTCGCGGAATAGGAGGCATGGCAAGGGCACACAGGCGTGATGGAAGGGCTTCATGGATTGGCAGAAAAAAGAGGCCCGTTAGCAAGTGCCTCCACTCTTTTCGTGAGAACAATAGCAAGTCGGAGGGTGACACGTCGCGCACTTTGATGAGGTGACGAAGGGAATGTTTGTCTGCGCGGAAGAGGAAAATTCGGTTAGCCGGTTTGGTATAATCGGCTGGCCGGGCAGGTATCTGCTGAAGCCATTTGCAATGAATGGTTTATACCGCGGAGAGGTGGCAGAGCCCGGTTGAATGCACCTGACTCGAAATCAGGCATAGTCGAAAGGCTATCGGGGGTTCGAATCCCTCCCTCTCCGCCAGTTTTCACAGAGTTGATAGGATATTTTGCGGCATGAACGCACCATCCTTCTCGGCTTCTGGAAAATCCTTCAGCATTCATGAGTGGCATGGCAGCGGCCCGGCGACACTTCACCTCCACCGCTCCGATGATGAAGCCTGGCATGTGCTGGAGGGCGAATTGACCTTCCGCTACGCTGATCGCATCGAAACCGCCGGACCCGGCAGGACGGTTTTTGTCCCCGCAGGTGTGGCGCACACTTATACCACCGGGGCGGGCGCCCGTTATCTGATCATCCTTACGCCACGTCTGAACGGCTTAATTGCGGCGCTTCACGCAGATCTTGATCCAGCCCATCAACACGAGATCTACCGCCGGTTCGATTCCGAATTGCTGGAATAGAAGCAAGAAATCACGCACGCTGTTGGAAAATCGGGTGAATCTAGGGCGTATCTTGCATCCGAGTTCAAAAATCGTCTGCGAAGGCCCGCCATACTTCTCTTTCCCATTCTGGTACTGATTACGTCGCTTCGTGGTTGCGTGAGCGGCTAGGGCGTTCGTTACTCCTTCTTCCAATTTAAAAAGATTGGATTGCTGAGCAGTTCGAGCGTGTCGTCGGCGGTGCGGACTTCTGTGCGGAGCCAGTGGCGTTGGCCGTCGCTGGTCCAGTGGATGGACTGCTCGGCGTGGTTGCTGGTGAGCGACCGGGGCGGCATCGACGGTTGCGGTTTGCCGTCGAGCAGCCAATGCAGCGTCGTGTCCGGTGCACCGGTGACGCTGGCCGTGATGGTGAGCTGGTCCCCTGCGGGGGCGGCGAGCGGATCACCCATCGCCGCGTGGGTCTTGCCGTCGGTAGCTTCGAGGTCGATGACCTTGTCGTGCGAGGCGGTGAGGTCGATGCAGTCATGGCCGGCGCGGATGGCGTCGAGAACGCCGTTGACCGAGAGCTCGCGCGCGTGGACGACAGTGGTGGGGCGGCCGATGGTGCCTTCTTCAGGGCGATGGGTGTCGCTGCCGCCGATGGCGACGAGGCGATAGCCCTGGGCGAGGCGGGCGTCCCAGAAGCGGATGTCGGCTTCGTAGTGGTGCGGGTCGCTGCCGTTGACGGCTTCGATGCCGTTGACGAGGTTCCAGTCGGTGTCGGGGACGGACCAGCCGCAGCCGATGCAGCTTGCGCCGGTGGGGTCGCCGGGGTGGTTGACGGAGACGAAGCCGCCGGCGGAATGCGCAGCGCGGAAGACGCTGTTGATGGAGGGCGCGCCTTTGGCGGCGGCTCGGAAATCAATGAAGGCGGTGGGGCCAAAGACGTTGGCGTGGCCGGAGTAGGTGGTGAGCTCGCGGCCGGGGATGAGGAGCAGGCGGTCGAAGTAGGGCTGGAGTTCGCGCTCGTCGTCGTAGTGGGAGATGGTGTTGTGGTCAGTTATGGCGATGAAGTCGAGCTTTTGCCTGACGGCGGCTTCCACGGTGACGAAGAGCGGGCATGGCACTGCCTTGCCGGACTGGCTGGTGCAGGAGCCGTCACTGTGCGCGGTGTGCATGTGGAGGTCGCCGCGATACCAGCGGTCCTCAGTGACGAGGGGTGCAGAGGTGAAGCCGGAGGTGTTGGCGGTGCCGGAGCTCACGAAGTGAACGTGCGCGGTGTACTGGGATGTGTGGCCGGGGGCGAGCCAGGCGACTCCAATGAGCAGGTTCCATGTGCCGGCGGGTAGCGGGCCGGGCAGATAGGACGGCGTGGCGTCGGCGATTCCGATAGTGAAGGAATGCTTGTTGCCGCCGCTCCAACCGCGAAAGCGCTGGGTATCGAGTATGCCGAGGTCGAGCGTGGTGTGGTCTTCCCTGCCGGTGTAGCTGAAAGAGACTTCGATGCGGTCGATGCCGGCGGGCACCTGGAACGGGACCAGCACATAGCTGTCGGCCTGCTGGGGCGTGATGGTGCCGTGGAGATCGAGGTACTGTGCACGAAGCGGGAAGGCGATGGCGAGGAGCAGGCAGAGCAGCAGAAGCGATTTATGTCGAAGCAGGAGGCCCTCCGGATGAGCGGCCGGTGTCGCAGTGCGGCCGCTGGTCGAGTCCATCTGAATCGAAGGCCGGGCGTATTGCAACCGGGCTGACGGGCTGGGTGGCGGCTGGAGGTTGCGACAGCAGCGCCCTTCCGGGCTAGAATGGCGGCTTCAACGGAAATCGAGTTCCGGGTGCGGCGTCCCACGCTGCGACTGCTGCACCACCGCAGGAGGAGAGCCGGATGAAGGTCTACGCTGGAAACGAGCTACGGAACGTCGCGGTTGTGGGACATGCGCATAGCGGAAAAACCAGCCTGATTTCGGCGGTCCTGAAGACGGCGAAGATGCCCGCCGCCAGCGGGCGCTTTGAGAACGGCTCCGCCGTGACGGCCTATGACGAGGAAGAAGTCGCGCGGCACATGACGATGTCGAATGCCGTGGCATTTGCCGAGTGGGACGGCACGAAAGTGAGCCTGCTGGATACGCCGGGCTTTCACATGTTTGTTCATGAAGGCCGCGCAGCGATGCTGCCGGCGGAAACCGCGGTCATCGTGGTGAATGCGCAGAACGGTCTTGAATCGGTGACGGACCGGGTGTGGAGGTATGCCGCGGAAGTGAACCTGCCGCGCGTGATCGTGATCAACCAGGTGGACCATCCGAAGGCGGATTCGCGCACCGGCCGGATGGAGATGCTGGAGGCGATGCGGGAGCGCTGGGGACGCCAGGTCGTGCCGGTGCAATTGCCGATTGTGGATGAGCAAGGTTTCCACGGCGTGGTGGACCTGGTGACGATGAAGGCCTATCTCTACACGCCCGATGGCGACGGACGCGGGACAGTGGGACCGATTCCGCATCTCGTGGAAGCGGATGCGAAGGCCGCGCACGAACTGCTGGTGGAGACGGTAGCCGAGGGCAAGGACGAGCTGATGGAGGAGTTCTTTGCCGTGGGCACGATTCCGGAGGAACACCTGATCACCGCGTTGCATGAGGCGATTCGCGAAGACCGCATCTTCCCTGTTCTTTATGTGAGCGCGCTGCGCAATGTGGGCACCGATCATCTGCTGGATTTTCTGAAGGTGTATGCGCCCTGCCCGGCGGAGCGCGAGCCGGTTGCCGTACGTGACGTGAGGCAGCACTCCACGAATGGCTCGGGCGAGCACTCAGAAGCCGACAAGGCGCTGCGCAAGGTGGACGACAAAGAGCCGACGACGCTGTACGTCTTCAAGACGATGGTGGATCCGTTTGCGGGCAGGATCTCGTTCTTTAAGGTGATCAGCGGATGCCTGAAAAACGATACGCCGGTGGAGAACTACGCGCGCGGCGAGACGGAGCGGATGGCGCACCTTTCCGTGATGCAGGGGCGGCAGCTTTTTGAAGTGGCAGAGCTGCACGCGGGCGACCTGGGCGCAGTGGCGAAGCTGCGCGTGACGCAGACCGGAGATACGCTGGGCGCGAAGGGGCATGAGGTGCTGATTGACCCGGCGCCGATGCCGGAGCCGGCGATGACGTATGCGATCGAACCGAAATCACGCGCGGACGAAGACAAGTTGGCGCCCGCGCTGCACAAGCTGATGGAAGAGGACCTGCTGCTTCGCTTCTACCGCGATCCGCAGACGAATGAATTCCTGCTGGCAGGCGCGGGACAGCTTCATATCGAAACCGTGGTGTCGCGACTGCGGCGTCGATTCCATACCGAGGTGACACTGAAATCACCGAAGGTTCCGTATCGCGAGACGATTCGCGCGAGCGCAACGGGTCATGGCCGGCACAAGAAGCAGACGGGCGGCCATGGGCAGTTTGGCGACTGCAAAATCAAGATTGAGCCGCTGACGCGCGGGAGCGGATTTGAGTTTGTGAATGATATTTTTGGCGGCGCGATCCCGCGCCAATTTGTTCCGGCCGTGGAGAAAGGCATCCAGGAGTCCGCGGCGCGTGGATATCTGGCGGGATATCCGGTAGTGGATTTTCGCGCGACCGTGTTTGACGGCAGCTATCACGACGTGGATTCCAATGA